>NZ_VRZC01000017.1 GCF_016743215.1 Geminocystis sp. GBBB08 | reverse complement strand
CCTATTTGATATTTACGCCTGTAACCCAAATAACAAAAGGCTTTGACGAGATTAAAGTATTTCTTCTGAAATCATTATTATGTAACCATTCTAAAAAAGATACCAAATGGGTTCTATACAATTAATTAATTTTGCACGAGTAATTATTTGGCAATAAATAATGGCAAAATAACTAATATGGCTATTTTAATAGTTTTAAAACTTTATTTTTGAGTTAGCTTATGTCTCCTCAAGCCCAATTGGTAATGATTTTATGGTTACCGGTCATATTATATTTATTCTCTAAATTTCCCCCAAGAAAAGCTGTGATTGTTAGTTTTTTGGGTGGTTTGTTATTTTTACCTCAAAAAGCAGGTTTTAAATTACCTCTTATTCCTGACTATCAAGGAATGGCGGCAACTTGTTACGGTATTTTTATTGGTATCCTTATCTATGATTCCCAAATACTTGGTAAATTTCAACTTAAATGGATTGATGTTCCAGTGATTTTATTTGGTATTAGCCCCCTTTTTTCTAGCCTCAGTAATTTTTCTAGTATCGATACCATTTTAGCTTTATACGATGGTGTTAACCAATCCATAACTCAGATTGTTATTTGGGGAATGCCTTATTTTCTGGGAAGGTTATATCTTAATAACTTGAAGGGATTAACAGAATTAGCCATAAATATAGTCAAAGGAGGACTTTTATACGTTCCCTTATGCCTTTATGAAGTTCGCATGAGTCCTCAATTACATAACATGGTTTACGGTTATTTTCCTCATGAATTTGCTCAAACCATGAGATACGGCGGTTGGAGGCCACAAGTTTTTATGCAACATGGTTTAACGGTAAGTTTCTTTATGATGAGTGCCACTCTTATTGCCCTAAGCTTATGGCAGGGAAAAGTTGTCCAAAAAATCTGGCGTATCCCTATTAAATGGGTATCAATCATTCTCCTAATTACTTTTATTCTCCTTAAATCTACGGGAGCTTATGGGTTATTTTTACTAGGTTTAATTATTCTTTTTTCCGCTAAA
Organism: Geminocystis sp. GBBB08; assembly: GCF_016743215.1. Classification (GTDB taxonomy): domain Bacteria; phylum Cyanobacteriota; class Cyanobacteriia; order Cyanobacteriales; family Cyanobacteriaceae; genus Geminocystis. The sequence continues at coordinate 37,279 of NZ_VRZC01000017.1, read as the reverse complement.
TGGCTACGTTTAAATTTACCATTAATATTAGTTATGGTTGCGATAATTGTTTATTTGACGATTACTAGTACGGGAAATTTTGATAGTAAAAGTATAGTTAATTTTTTAGGTAATTTTGCACCAGAAGAAAGGGTACAATCTTTAGAGTTTAGGTTTTACAATGAAAAAATACTAGGAGATCGAGCCAGAGAAAGAATATTGTTCGGTTGGGGAGGCTGGGGAAGAAACCGTGTTTACACAGAAAATTGGGCTGGAGATTTAGTAGATATTTCTATTACAGATAGTTTATGGATTATTGTTTTTGGTAATAACGGTTTATTTGGTTTAATTAGTTTAATAACTTTCTTACTTTTGCCAGTATTTTGTTTTACTCTATTTCGTTATCCGCCAAAGGCATGGTTTTATCCTCAAGTTGCTTCTGCGGCAGTTTTAGCGGTGTGTCTAACATTAGCTGTAGTTGATTATTTATTAAATTTTTCCTTTAACCCAATTTTTCCTTTAATTAGTGGTGGTTTATCTGGTTTATTTATTTCTAAAACTCAACCTGTAAGGAAAAAAGTTACTCGAAAAATGAAACCTCAAAAAATAATTAAACAAGTTTCGACTATTAGTCATTCTCAGAAATAAATACCGATTATAATTATACTTGTTATATATTATAATAATGGTAATGAATAAAAACCTAAGAAAAAATCCTTTCTGTTTATTTTTTGAAATTAATATCAATAAAAAATAGTAGTTTTTAAATATGAATACACTTAAATCAAAGTTAAAATTTTGTCTTGAGCCTGAATATTTAGATAGTTTAGTGACTAAATATAGTAAACAATATATTACGGCTAAACCATTTCCGCACATTGTCATCGATAATTTTTTACCTGAAGCAGTTTTAGAAGACGTTTTAGCAGAATTTCCTCAACCTGATCAAATAAAATGGCAACAATTTGATACCGTCGCAGAGAGTAAACTAGCATCAACCTCAGAATTACTAATGGGAGAAGCTACGAGATTTTTACTCTATCAACTTAATTCCAGTGTTTTTATCAATTTTTTAGAAAGATTAACAAGCATTGAAGGTATTATTCCTGATCCTCATTTTATCGGTGGAGGCCTTCATCAAATCAAAAAAGGTGGTTTTTTAAAAGTTCATGTGGATTTTAATAAACATAGCAAAATGAATTTAGATCGTCGCTTAAATTTATTAATCTATTTAAACAAAGATTGGGAAGAAGAATATGGTGGATATTTTGAATTATGGAATCCAGACGTAACCATATGTGAAAAAAAACTCTTGCCTATATTCAATAGATGTGTTATTTTTAGTACTTCAGAAATCTCCTATCATGGTCATCCAGAACCTCTTACTTGTCCTGATCAATGGACTAGAAAATCATTAGCATTATATTATTATTCTCAGGGAAGACCAGAAGAAGAAAAAGCAGATAATCATTCTACAATTTTTAAAGAGCGCCCAGGAGAAAAGTTAATTCCTAAAAAAGAGACGATCCAAACTAAAGAACTACTAAAAAAATTTATCCCTCCGATTTTACTAGATCTAAAAAAATCTTTGCTGAATTAATTTTCATTGCTTAAACTTACATTAGACCTCGAAAAAGAAATTATTGATAATGCTAATCAAAAACCTAAAAATCTTATCTTGCATATATCTAGGGAGTTTACTTTTTGGTTGTCAACAATCTCCTCCTATTGATATTACTCAATCATCTTCTACGGAGATTAATTATCAAACATCCACCACAGCAACACCAGCAAAAATGTCATTGGGCATTGGTTTAAATGGTATCGCTGATTGGTCAACTCAACATCCTTTTTTGAACTACTTTAAAACTGCTAGATCATGGATTACTCAATGTATTAACTCTGATCCTAATTGTGAAGGAAAATGGAGTACGGACGAAAATAACTTATTAGATTTAGATGAAAACGGATGGGTTAAATCTTTACCCAAACCTGAAGATAAACCACAATTTACTCGTGTAACAACAATGGTACTTAGGGATATAGCGAATCAATTTCCTGGTGGTAAATATCTTGTTTTATATGACGGAGAAGGTACGATCGAATATAGTTTGGGTGCTAAAAAAATTACATCAGAATCAAAACCAGGAAGAGATGTCCTTCAAGTAGATTCTACTAGCGATGGGGGAATCTTAATTACCATAACCGCCACAGATCCCAAAAAAACGGGAAACTATATCCGCAATATTAGAGTTATTGAAGCTAAAAACGAACCGCTATTTAATAAAGGAGAAATTTTTAACCCCTTATTTTTAGAGAAAGTCAAGCCTTTTAGTACTTTTCGTTTCATGGATTGGATGGCAACCAACAATTCTGAGCAAAAACAATGGAGTGACAGACCTACATCTAAGATTTCTTCCTATGCTTTAAAAGGAGTTTCTGTGGAAACAATGGTGGCTTTAGGTAATAAACTCAAAAAAGATCTTTGGTTTAATATGCCTCATCAAGCTACTGATGAATATATAACTAAATTTGCCCAATTGGTTAAATCTAATTTAAATCCTAATCTGAAAATTTATGTAGAATTTTCTAATGAAGTGTGGAATTGGCAATTTAAACAAGCTCATTATGCCTTAGAACAAGGTAAAGTAAAATGGAATCAAGAAGGCGATGCTTATATGCAGTGGTATGGAATGCGTGCTGCTCAAACCTGTGATATTTGGAAACAGGTGTTTGCAAATCAAAAAGATCGAGTAATTTGTGTTATCTCTACTCAAACAGCTTGGAAAGGATTAGAAAAAGCAGCTTTAGACTGCCCTTTATGGGTAAAAGAAGGGAATAAGCCTTGCTATCAACATGGTATTTCGGCTTATGGAATTACAGGATATTTTGGTGGTAGTTTTGGCCATGAAGAAAATGAGGCACAACTATCCTCCTGGTTACGAAAATATTGGTTAAATGATCCTGAATGGGTATTTGATAAAGGCTTTGAACAGTTAGAAAAAGGAGGATTATTTAAAGGTGAAGGGCAAGATAGTTTAAAAGATCTTCTTGATTTATTTATATATCATCAACAAGTTGCCCAAGAAAGAGGTTTACAGTTAGTTGCCTATGAAGGAGGACAACATATAGTCGGAGTCGGTAAAGTTAATAATAATCAAGAATTAAACGACTTTTTTATGGAGTTAAATCGCCATCCCAAAATGTATGATATATATACACAATTGTTGAATAACTGGGAAAAATCTGGTGGAGGATTGTTTATGCACTTTGTGGATATAGGTAAACCGAATAAATTTGGTAGTTGGGGTGCTTTAGAATATGTTGAACAAAAAGAATCTCCTAAGTATAATGCCCTGATTGATTTTATTAAAAACAAAGAATCAAGTAAATAAATTATCTAAATTAATGCGTTAATTAATGCGTTAAAATGGTCAAAGAGATTAGCTATACCGTGAGATTGAGATAAAATTAGCGATGAAAAATCAAAAAATTTGGTTATATGACACCACCTTAAGAGATGGAGCACAAAGGGAAGGGATTTCACTTTCTTTAGCTGATAAGTTGAAAATTGCCCATAAATTAGATGATATGGGTATCCCTTTTATTGAAGGCGGTTGGCCTGGTGCTAATCCAAAGGATGTACAATTTTTTTGGCAGTTAAAAGAACAACCTTTAAAACAAGCTAACATTGTGGCTTTTTGTTCAACTCGTCGCCCTAATCAATCGGCTGATGCTGATCCCATGTTAAAAGCGATTCTAGCCGCTAATACCCATTGGGTGACAATTTTTGGCAAATCTTGGGATTTACACGTTACAGAGGGCTTAAAAACTTCTCTCAATGAAAATTTAGCTATGATTGAAGATACTATTTCCTATTTACGATCGCAAGGAAGAAAAGTAATTTATGATGCAGAACATTGGTTTGATGGTTATAAAAATAATCCCGGCTATGCTTTAAAAACTCTTCAGGCGGCAATTAAAGGAGGGGCAAAGTGGCTTGTTTTTTGTGATACTAATGGCGGTACATTACCCCATGAAATTAGTCAAATTGTCTCAGAAGTAGTGACCAAACTTGATCTTAATTTAGATGATGCTTATAGTCCACAATTAGGTATTCACACTCATAATGATAGTGGTACTGCCGTAGCTAATGCCATCGCTTCAGTATTGAAAGGAGTCACTATGGTACAAGGTACAATTAACGGTTATGGAGAAAGATGCGGTAATGCTAATTTGTGTACTTTAATTCCCAATTTACAGCTAAAATTAGGCTATAAATGCCTAGAATCTCAAGAATTAACCAAATTAACCCCTAATAGTCGTTTAATCAGCGAAATTGTCAATCTTGCCCCCGATGATCATGCTCCTTTTGTGGGGCGATCGGCATTTGCCCATAAAGGTGGTATTCATGTATCAGCAGTAGCTCGTAATCCTTTAACTTATGAGCATATTGAGCCTGAATCTATTGGTAATGAGAGAAGGATAGTTATATCAGATCAAGCCGGATTAAGTAACATTATCAGTAAAGCAAAAACTTTGGGCATCGCATTAGATAAAGATGATCCCACTTGTCGAGAAATATTACAAAAACTGAAATCCTTAGAAAGTGAAGGTTATCAATTTGAAGCGGCAGAAGCTAGTTTTGCTTTACTCTTACAAGAAGCCTTAAATCAAAGAAAATCTTTATTCGAGATCAAAGGTTTTCAAGTACACTCCGATATTACCTTAGAGGGAAAAACTCCCCATACTCATGCTTTAGCAACAGTAAAAGTGATTGTTGATGACGAAGAATTGTTAGAAGTAGCCGAAGGAAATGGTCCTGTTTCAGCGTTAGATCAGGCTTTGCGTAAGGCTTTGGTAAAATTTTATCCCGAAATTGCTCAATTCCACTTAACAGATTATAAAGTGCGTATTCTTGATGGAGCTAAAGGAACTTCTGCTAAAACTAGAGTCTTAATCGAGTCTAGCAATGGTGAACAACGATGGACTACAGTTGGAGTGTCTACTAATATAATTGATGCCTCTTATCAAGCAGTGGTTGAAGGTATAGAATATGGTATCTTAATCCGTAAAGCAGAATTAAATTCTTCAGACTTGTTACAAAAAAGTTAGATAATAATGAGTAATGGGTAATGAGTAATCTATTCGATAATTATGAACTTTTAATTTCTAACACCTAAGATCTAAAACCTAATTCCTAATTTCTAAAACTTAATTCTTAATTTCTAAATGACTTCTTTACCAGAAACCACAAAACACAGACTAAAACGTATTCCTCAAATACCTCATGTGTGGGAAGGCGATCGCCGTTCTATTATAGGCATGATGGAAAATCTTGATCCCAATTTAGTCGATAATGGAGAATGTATTCTTTGGGTAGATGGTACAGAAGGTTTTGTGAGATCTATGGACGTGATACAATGTCAAACTGGTCCAGAAATAATGGTAAGGACGTTATTAAAAGCTATCGAAAACCCTCATAATCCTGCCCAACCTGCTCGTCCAAAAAAAATTGTGGTAAAAGATAGAGAGTTACAGTTTTTTTTGCGTGGAGCTTTACAGGGTTTAGATATTATTGTTGATTATCAACCAGAATTGCCTCTTTTAGATGAATTGTGGCAAAATTTTCAAAGCATAAATTCTGTCATAACAGGGAATATTGAGCCTGAATTATTAGACGCTTTAAACAAAATAGCTTTATCCGAAATTTGGGAGCAACAACCTTGGAATTCCCTATCAGAAGAAGAAATTATCAAAATCGACATTAATCACTGGAATATTGACAGTCTTTATGCTTGTGTCATGGGGATGTTAGGACAAGAATTTGGTGTAATTTTATACCGTTCTTTAGATTCTCTGAAAAAATTTCGTCAACAAGTCATCGAAATAGGTGATTCTGCCGACGAAGCGGAATTAGAAGCTATATTTTTGCAACAAGATTGTTGGTTTGTTAATTTTTCTGAAGAAGAGGAAGAAAATTTGTCTTTTAACTCTAAAGAATTGTCAGAAAATAAAGCTACTGCGGTTTTTGGAAGTATTCACCCTTACGAAGGTATTAGACCTCTGAAAGAAGAGGAAGAAGTTTACCCGATTTACTTAGCATTACAAGCATTTGGTAGATTTCATCGAGAATGTGAAGACGAATTATTAGAAGAAGAGATAGAGTTAATTAGTCGAGACTATACTTTAAATGTACCTTTTGATGATTTATGGTTAAAAATCAATGTATCCACTATTCCTGAATTGACAAAGGAATTGAGTGAACTTTTCGGCGATGATGACGATGATTTTGACTTTGACTTTGATGATGACGATTCACCAGAAATTAATGATACTTTAATTCCAGAAGGTACTTTAGTTTCTTTAAGTAAAATGGAGTATCAATTATTTAATTTTATCCAAGATAAATCTTATAGTAATATTCCTGTAAAAACCTTAGAAAAAATCAAAAATAAAGCCTCAAAATCATTTTTTCCTGTTATTATTTTACAAACAACTCGACCAAAAGCCCAATTAATTATAGAAGAATTAATAGAAGAAGAAGGAGTTGTTAATATCACTTTTAATCAAGGTTATGATCCTTATGACGAAATAAATTATTCTTTAGGTGTTTTACAAACTCAAGAAGAAAATTTATATATTTTTTCCCAAATTGCACAGGATGATGAAAACAATAATTTTAGCCGACAATTAAAAAAATGGCAAGAAGATGTTGCTAAATTTGATGGTTATTGTGGTATTATTATTGCTATGGGTGCAAAGGGTTCATCTCGTGGTAATCCGCAACCTAAAGATATTTTATATCTATTTTATGGGGAATTAGTTGATAGTAAAAAGTTAGGTTTAGATAAATTAGTTTTAGATATTGATTAAAACTTCAAATAATTAGAGATCAATAATGAGGAATGATTAATGAGCAAGGGGTTTAAACCCCTTCTTAGGAATTACGGGCAAGATAGATGCCTATTCCACCACTTATAGTCATTTTAAATAATAATGAGACAGTTTTGTATGACTATTAATTATCGCAAAGTATCTAATGGTGGGCAATGCCCCCCCTACAAAGTTTTTAAATTTGTCTCAATCTTAATTGAATTAACTATACCTATTAACTATTTTTACACGGAAATTAAAGCTAATTCAACTTCATTATTTTCGGTTTGAGAAACTTCTGCCGTAATACCAGGTCCAAAAAACTTAGTAATTTTTTCCTGTTTTTCTTGCCAAATTTCAAAACTAATAAGAGGGGAATCAAAATATAAAATTAGGGCATAATTATTATTAATATTTGCTTCTTTTATTTTAGTTAAGATAGGTCTTTCATCATCAGTGGGGCTTAAACCAAGACGCTGTAATGCTTCATCTAAATGAGCTTCTTGTCCGTACCGATAACGAGTTACATCATTGCGTAATTGATTTTGAGTATCAGTTGCTTTTTCTTTTCTTAAAACGATAACTTCCGGAGAAGTTTCTTCAGCAAAAGGAATTGGTTTTAACTCTGCGGCTTTTAGTGCCAAACCTCCTAATAATAAAGGTATTCCATAGAAAAAACCAGCTAAATTTAAAGTTGAGTTACCAATGCCATAGGCAATAAATCCTGTTACTGTCAAAATGAAACCAATGGTTAAACCTACTAATGCTAAAGGAATTTTACGCCACATAATTATTAATTAAATGATTTAGTTATAAAAATAATCCTATCAGTAATTGATTTTTTTTTACCATATTCTAGTTACTAGAAATATATTTTATCCCCTTTTTAAAAGGCACTTCTTTGTTTATAAATTCAAACCAAATACAACCTGAGTGAACTGTAAGAATCTTTGAATAATAGGAATTTGAGAGGAATTAAAAGAAAATTTTGGGAGTAAAACTAGGATTTATTTATTAATTTGCATAATCTGATTTTCATATAGTTAATATCAATTTTTCAAATCTTTATCTTTTACCCATTACCTATTACTTCCCCTTATTAAAATTTTATCTCGAACTCTTAAGATAGTTATTGTCTTTTCTAAGTTGTGTATTCAGCATTAATTTTAACGTAATCGTAACTTAAATCACAACCCCAAGCCTTACCAATACCTGAACCGTTACCCACAGATACAGAAATCACTACAGTATCGGTTTTTAAATATTCTCCGGCAGCGGCTTGTTTGAGATAGTTACTAGCTCCTTGGCGATCGAAATTTTGAGGTTGTCCTCTTTCCATCAACAAAAAGTCACCAAGTTTAATCATCAAATCATCTTGATTAAATGGTACACCAGCTCTACCAGCGGCGGCAGCAATTCTTCCCCAATTAGGATCTCTTCCAAAGATAGCGGATTTGACCAAAGATGATCCGACAATGGTTTTAGCAATTTGACGAGCTGATGTTTCATCTGTCGCTCCTTGAACTTCTACTTCAATCAAACAAGTTGCACCTTCACCATCTCGGGCGATCGCCTTAGCTAAATATTGACATACTTCCGTAAGCATCCCTTCTAATTTTTGACCATTTTCATCTAGGCTAGTAATGGCAGGAGTGCGAGATTGACCATTAGCAAGGGCAATTAAACTATCATTAGTGCTAGTATCACCGTCAACAGTAATTTGATTAAAACTTTTATCCGTTGCCCGTTTTAACATTTGTTGCCAAAGTTGGGTAGAAACCGCCGCATCACAGGTGATAAAGCCAAGCATAGTAGCCATATTAGGATGAATCATACCTGAACCTTTAGAAATACCACCAATGCGAACTGGGCGATCGTCAATAGTAGTTTCAAGGGCGATAGATTTAGTTACCAAATCAGTGGTAATAATTGCTTTTGCAGTAGCTTCTCCGCCATTTTCCGACAATTCGGCTACTAATTGAGGTATAGCATTAACCAATATATCCATTTTGATGCGTTGTCCGATTACCCCCGTAGAAGCGAGTAAAATAGAGTCGGCATCGATATTCAACTCCTTAGCTAAAGCACTGGCAGTGTCTAAAGCATCTTGCCAACCTTGTTCACCTGTAGCAGCGTTAGCTTGTCCTGAGTTACAAATAATTGCCCTAGCACTAGATTTTTTTTGTAACTTTTGGCGACAATAATCAACACAAGCGGCACGAACTTCAGAAGTAGTAAATACTCCGGCGGCAATGGCATCAGTTTCCGAGAAAATTAGGGATAAATCAGGACTTTTAGAGGCTTTTAACCCGGCAGTAATACCTGAAGATTTAAAGCCTTTAGGTGCGGTAACACCTCCTTCAATTACTTTCCAGTCAGACATAAATAACTAATAATAAATAATTAACAATGAATAATTAAAAGTGAATGGTGATCAGATGAATAGTTAATGATGAACAGTTATCAAAAGCATAAAGAAGAAAAGGAAAAAAATGACTTAAAAATAAGAATGAATATAGCAATCGTAAATCATTCGTGAAGAATTAAAGATTAAAAAATAAATCTGTAAATCTTACTATACCTTAAAACTGACCACTGAAAGCTGATAGCTAACACCTCTAAAAATCTACCATAGGATTGCTATAGCCATTATTTTAGCTAAAAATTAATCAGTTATTTTAAGGATGTCAATTTCTCTTTCCTTTTCATCCTCCATTCATTGCGGAAAATAAATCTTTAGCAATATCAGAGGTTACAAGATGATCGATCGCACCTCCCAATTTAGCAATTTCTTTGACAACACTACTACTAATAAAACTAAGTTCGGTATTTGTGGCTAAAAAAATAGTTTCAATGTTCGGCTCTAAAGTCTTGTTTATGTGAGCCATTTGTAGCTCTTGCTCAAAATCAGACATTACCCTTAAACCTCTTAATAATACTCCTGCCTGTTTCATTTTGGCATATTCGATGGTTAAACCCGTAAAACTATCGACTTCGACATTTTTAATATTTTGGGTACATTTTTTTATTTGTTGCACTCTTTTTTCCACGGTGAAAAAGGGTTGTTTATGGGGGTTTTTTAAGACAGCAACAATGACTTTCTCAAATAAAATACTACTGCGCTCAATTAAATCAAGATGTCCGAGGGTGATAGGATCAAAACTGCCGGGATAAATTGCAATCATTGGTTTAAAAAATTGTTTAGGGAAAAAAAGAAAAGAATATCAAAGCCTTATTTTTTAGGTTTTTTTCATCGAACTCAGGTTTATGACTAATTACTAATTTCTAATTGTTAATTGCTTTGTGCCAATTGTCTATCTTGCCTAGTTATCCTCAAGAAACAAGAAGCAACGGTTTATGATAAAAACGAAACCATAGAAAAAAAAGTTTAAATTATGAATCCAGTTAATAATTCTCAATATTTTCAGCTTAATTCCCTTGGTGAAATGTGGGATTTAGTCGTTTCTCAATTTGGTGACATTATCGCTTTATCTGATCCTCATAGTCAAGTTCCAGTAGAGTTAAATTATCGAGAAGTTGACAAAAAAATTAAACAATTCGCTGCTGCTTTACAATTCTTAGGTATTGAATCAGTGGAAAAAATCGCTTTATTTTCTGATAATAGCCCCCGTTGGTTAATAGCAGATCAAGGTATAATTCGTAATGGTTGTGTTGATGCTGTTCGATCATCCCAAGCCCATCGAGAAGAATTATTATACATTTTAAGTCATAGTGATAGTGTTGTTCTGGTTATTGAAAATTTAGCTACTCTTAAAAAATTACAGCCAGAATTGAGCAAATTTAACCTAAAATCAATCATTTTATTATCTGATGAAGCTATAGAAGTTGAATTGTCTCAACCTATCTACAATTTTGGGCAATTTATGGCATTAGGAGAAAATCATACCTTCACTCCCGTATCGAAAACTCCCGATGATTTGGCTACGTTAATTTACACATCAGGTACAACGGGACAACCGAAAGGAGTAATGTTAACCCATGGTAATTTATTGCATCAAGTGCGTTATTTAGAAACCGTGATAAAACCATTACCCGGCGATCGCATTTTAAGTATATTACCAAGTTGGCACTCTTACGAAAGGGCGGCGGAGTATTTCTTATTATCCAGAGGCACAACCTTAATTTACACTAATATTCGCTATTTTAAAGGAGATTTGAAAGAATATCGACCTCATTTTATGGTGGGAGTGCCTCGTTTATGGGAGTCAATTTATGAAGGAGTGCAAAAACAATTCCGAGATAGTAGTAAAAATCAACAAAAAATCGTCTTCTTCTTTCTTTGGGCATCAGAAAAATATCTGGAAGCAACACGGATTTCTAAAGGTTTAACCCTCGAAAATTTAAACCCTAGTGCCATAGAAAAAATTATCGCTCAAATTACTGCATTATTTTTATTCCCCTTGCATAAATTGGGAGATAAATTGGTGTATCAAAAAATACGAGACGGCGTTGGCGGTTGTGTTAAAACTTGGATTAGTGGTGGTGGATCATTAGCAAAACATATTGATAACTTTTTTCAAATTGTCGGTATTTCCCTCATCGTTGGTTATGGCTTAACAGAAACTTCCCCTGTCACCAATGCCCGAAGATTCGATCGTAATATTGTTGGTGCATCAGGGCAACCAATACCAGAAACTGAAATTAAAATTATTGATTTAGAAACCAAACAATCTCTTCCTCAAGGTGAAATTGGCTTAGTTTGTATTCGAGGCACTCAAGTAATGCAAGGTTATTATAAAAATCCAGAAGCAACTGCTAAGGCTATTGATAGTGAAGGGTGGTTTGATAGTGGTGATCTTGGTTGGGTAACACCAGACAATGACTTAGTAATTACAGGAAGAGCTAAAGATACCATCGTTTTAAGTAACGGTGAAAACATCGAACCGCAACCTCTTGAAGATGCTTGTGTACGCAGTCCTTATATTGATCAGATTATAGTGGTAGGACAAGATCAAAAATATTTAGGAGCGTTAATTGTACCAAATCTCGATGCTTTGCAAAAATGGGCATTATCTCAAAATCCTAGTTTAACATTTCCTGATCATACTGCTACCAGAGAAATCATTGAAAACAGTGATCTTTACTCTAAAGAAGTTATAAGCCTTTATAAACAAGAGTTAAATCGTGAGGTCAAAAATAGAGCAGGATACCGTCCCGATGACCGTATAGCCGTTTTTAACCTAATATTAGAGCCTTTTTCTCTGGATAATGGTATGATGACCCAAACTCTAAAAATTAAACGTCCTGTCATAATAAGCCATTATCAGGATATGATTAATTCGATGTTTAATAATTAGTAATTAAGAATTAGCAAGGAGTGTAAACCTCTTGTTAGGAATTAATAATAAGAATTAATAATTAACCATCAATAATCAACTTTAAAAATGGAGAAAATTTAACCATCATGACATCGAAATTAATCTTAAAACGTCCAGTAAATGTAAAAGTAATTGTTACTCCAGAATGGCAAGAAGAAGCTCAAAAACAGTTACAAGCTCAAATTAGTCAGATTGATCAACAAATGATACAATTAGATCAACAAGGTCAAAGTGCCATCGCTGAAATTAGAAAACAAGGTAGTTTACAAGCACCTCAACAAATAGAAAATATCCAAGGACAAGTTAACCAAAAAAAAGGGGAAATGTTGCAACAAAAAAATCAATTTTTACAACAAATGCAACAAGTTCAACTATTAGAATTAGGACAAGAAGTGTTTCAAGCACAAATGGAAAGTTTTTTTGATGTTCAAGAAGGAGATAATTTAGTAGAAAAACTGAATATTGAAATTATCCTTAGAGACGGTATTATTGAAGAAATAAGAGGAAAAATTTAAAAGAATAATTAATTAACAAATAATAATTAAAATCTGAAAAAATAAGGGTTAAGGCCATTAACCCCTATAAAATTTTCTTAGCAATTGCCTAAAGATACTTACTTCTATTTTTTTATGTTATTATATTCTTGATTACTTAGTAGCATTAAAAATCATGACTAATAAAGAAGCCTATCAAGGTGAAATGGAAGCTAAACTTCAAGAATGGGGTGCAAAATTAGACAATTTAAAAGCTAAAATCGATGAAAAAGGAGAAGATGCTAAAGCTGAATTAAATGAAAAAATCGAGGCTTTAAAGACAAAAAAAACCAACTTAGAAGCTAAATTAGTAGAATTAAAATCTTCTGGTGATGATGCTTGGGAAAGTTTAACTACCGGTTTTCAAAACGCTTGGCATGATTTAAGTATCGCTTTTGAGGATGCAGTTTCTAAATTCTCTCAAGACAAAGAATAACAACTAACTAGGGATACCTCCCTTTATCCTTCCTCAAAAGGTGGGAAAGGAATGAGCAACGATGCTCAATTTCCTGATTCTAAATTCTAAATTCTTTGGGCAATAGTTTTAATAGTTTACTAAGGGGCTTAAGCCCATTGTTAGAATCAGAGTATGTAATTTTATAATACTTACCTATTCTTTAAGTAAACAAAGGGTTAAACTCATTGCTAAAACTGTTCATTTTCTACAGTTTATGGGTGAAAATAATTATAGATAGTTTGGGCTAAATTTTCCCCAATGCCTGATACTTCTTGCAGTTGTTTAATTGTTGCTTCTCTGATATAGTCAATAGAATTAAAATGAGCTAATAATAACTTTTGACGCTAAAATCCTAATCCATTAATATCATCTAAAATTGATCTCCGACTAGCTTTTAATCTTTGTTGTCGATGAAAAGTAATGGCAAAACGATGCGCTTCATCTCTTAATCTTCTTAATAATTGTACTCCTATTTGTTCAGAATTAGTCGATAATGGTTGCGATTGATTAGGCAAAAAAATTTCTTCCCTTTTTTTAGCTAAACTGATGACATTTATTTTCGATAATAAATTCATTTCTTCTAATATTTTACATACAGAAGAAAGTTGTCCTTTACCACCGTCTATCATGATTAAATCTGGTGATTCTTCCTCTTTCAAAAATCGTCTTTTAATTACTTCTTGAAGAGAGGCAAAATCATCAGAATGTCCTATTTGTATGGCTGGATTTTGGATCTTATAATGACGATAATATTGTTTAGCGGGTAAACCATCAATAAAAACAACCCTTGAAGCTACTGCATTTGAGCCTTGTATATGAGAAATATCATAGCCTTCTATTCTTCTAGGTAAAATAGGTAAATCTAAAATATTTGCTAAATCTTCCATAGCTTTTAAGTTAGTTTGACTGAATTTTTGACTTCTTTCTAATTCAATTTGAGCATTTCTTTCCACCATAGAAATTAACTCTGCTTTTTGTTGCCTTTGAGGGGTGATAATATTTACTTTTTTCCCTTTTTTTTCTCTTAACCAATTAGTCAACATTTCTTCTTCTGCTAACGGATATTGAACTAAAATTTCTGAAGGAATTTCAAAGGAATCAATATTATAATAATGTTCTTCTAAAACTCGTTGTAAAATCTCCCCTTTTTCGTCATTATTATTATTATCGGTAAAAAATCCTAATCTACCGATTAAATGTCCTGCTCTAATCTGAAATAATTGAATACAACTATGACTATCATCTTGAGCTAGAGCAATGGCATCACGAGAGATGGTATCATCGGGTAATGCTACTTTTTGACTGGAAAATAATTGTTGTAAACTAATAATTTGATCTCGATATTTAGCTGCTTTTTCAAAGTCTAAATTTTGGGCATTTATTTCCATCTGTTGCCTTAATTGATTGATTAATTCATCCGTTCTTCCTTGAAAAATTAAAGCAATTTTATTGATAATTTCTCGATAGTTTTCAGGTGTAATTAAATTTTGACAAATACCCGGGCATTTTTTCATATCATAATTCAAACAAGGACGATCTTTATATAAAGGTTTCGAGCGCTGTCTGAGGGGAAAAGTACGTTTAATAATATCAAGAGTTTCTCTTAATTTTCTACTATCCACATAAGGACCATAATAACGATCTAATTTACTATTTAATCGCCTTTTTCTAGTAATAAAAATACGAGGATATTTTTCAGACCAAGTAATACAAATATAAGGATACTTTTTATCATCTTTTAGTAAAACATTAAAATGAGGTTGATGTTGCTTAATTAAATTTGCTTCTAAGGCTAATGCTTCGGCTTCGGTATCCGTAACAATAAACTCAATATCTTGAATTTGTGATACCATTAAGGTAATACGATTTGTCTGTTTTTGGGAAGATTGAAAGTAAGATTTTACTCTTTTTTTTAAGTTTTTAGCTTTACCAATATAAATAATATTACCCTCTTTATCTTTCATAAAATAAACCCCATAATCTGAAGGTAAATTGTGTAATAAATTTTCTAAATTATCGATCATAATAATGACAAATTTTCTGGTTTTACTAATAACTTTTATTGGACAAAATTATCTATTACTTATTACCTTAAACAAGATTATGATTTGTGTTCACCAAAACGAGGAGTCATACAATAAGGGCAATCTAACCATTGTTGTTCTAACTCAGCATCGCAAGTGCTACAAACTAAAGATGTTTTTCGTTTAGCTTTTAACTCCGATTCCAAACCAGAATCAGTAAATGTAACCCGTTCTACTTCTTCTAAAGTGGTATGCCCTTGACGTACCAGATTAAGGCTATAAGCTAAAATGGTAGTCATACCCTCCTCTACGGCTGCTTCTTTAATCATGTCCGTAGTTGCCCCTTTATTGATCAGTTTTTCGATTCTTTCACTCATAACCATAAATTCATAAACCCCAACACGTCCTTTATAACCACTACCGCCACATTTCAGGCAAACTGTCCCGTTAGCTGTTGCCGTTTGCAAACCCTCTCCTTGCAAAGTTTTCGCACGATAAAAAGTCACGGATTCTTCGTTAGATGCTGATAATCCATAACGGGCTAATTCTTCTCTGGTAGGATTATAGGCTTCTTTACATTCACTACACACCCGACGCATTAAACGTTGAGCTAATACCCCTAATAATGCCCCAGAAATCATAAAAGGTTCAACCCCCATTTCATCTAAACGGGCGATCGCCCCTGCCGCATCATTAGTATGTAAAGTCGTTAATACTAAGTGACCGGTTAAAGCCGCTTCAATAGCCGTTTTTGCGGTTTCAGCGTCTCTGGTTTCTCCCACAAGAATAATATCAGGATCTTGACGCATAAATGCTCGTAAAATAGACGCAAAATTCATCCCTTTTTCCCGAATTACTTGTAATTGAGTAATACCTGGAAGAGCATATTCGATGGGATCTTCTGCTGTACTAATATTAACCCCCGGATCATTTCTTTCCGCTAACACCGAATATAAACTGGTGGATTTACCAGAACCAGTAGGGCCTGTCACTAAAATTAGTCCAAAAGGACGACTAGCAATATCTCTCACCTTATTCAAAGTTTCTTCATCACTGATAAGGAAGTCTAAACCTAATTGAGTAGCTGAATTGTCAAGAATCCGTAAACAAATTTTTTCGCCGTAACGACTAGGAAGAGTATTTACCCGAAAATCCACCGTTCTTCCCTGAAAAATCCTCCGAATTTTACCATCTTGAGGAAGACGACGTTCGGCAATATCTAATTCAGCCATGATTTTAAAACGAGCTGTTACCGCTTTATTAATATGTTTTGGAAGGGTAAAATATTGACGTAATACTCCATCTTTACGCAAACGGACTCGAAAATTTTCTTCTTGAGGTTCAACATGAATATCCGAAGCTCCTTCTTGTATAGATTTAATTAAAATTGTATTAACTAATTTAATTACCGGTGCTTGGTTTGCCTCATTAGTAGAAGCTAAATCTCCTCCATCATCTTCTTGAGCATCTTCTAGGTTATGATCTCCTAAATCTTCAACAATATCACTGACATCTCCTAACCTTTCTAACTCTTTCTTCTGTTCTTGAGCCGATTGTAATTCTTTACGTTCTTTTTCTTCTTTAAAATATTTTTCTAGTAATTTATCGTAATCTTCTTCTGTGATTACAATCCTTTGTATTCCCAAGCCTTTTGCTCGTAACAATTTTTTCATGTCGTCTAAAGCCTGTAAATCATCAGGATTCACCATGGCAATAACTAATAATGGCGGTTCTCCTTCCAGACGCTGTAAAGGGAGAAGTTTATGACGACGGCATATTTGTATCCCAATTACCGAGTCAAATAAATCTGTCATCTGCCCCGAAGCAATTTCATCAGATTCAGGATCAACACAATCAACTCCATAAAGAATTTTTAACTCAAAAAGATGATGTTGTTTATATTGACGCACTAACTCAGGAGATAATGCCCTCTGAGTCATTTGTTCTAGAACTCTCACTAGAGGTTTTTTGCTTTTTCTTACTTCTACTAGTGCCTTTTTTAATTGATCTTTATCAATATAACCTGATTGAATTAATTTATTCCCAAAAGGATTAAAATAATCAGGACTAACAAGAGCAGTTTTGAGCTTTTCTTGTTTTTCCCCTGCCGAAGAAATAGGAGTTTTAGTCATAGTGTTTAATTACAATAAAAAATTGACGATAATGAAAAGTAAGTAAGCAAAATTAATACAGAATTTTATTTTTGGTCATACTCAGATCTTGCACCAGTGCAATAATACCAATGAGACAAAACGGGAAAAATCAATTTTAGGAGTTTTAAAATCAATTCTGATTACTTTTCTCTCTTCTCTCTTCCCTTTTCCCTATCCTCATCGAGAATTGATGATAGAGATGCAAGATCTCAGTCATACTTAGCAGAACAACGGGTTTAAACCCCTTGCTTAGATGAACTTCTCTCACTATTGGTAAAATCATTATATTAAGCTAATCAAAAATCTTAAAATAACCAAATATCCAAATTAGTTGCATATATTCAGACAATTTATTTTATACAGATGCTTAATCAGTAATAGATCATCAATAATTACAGATTGTTATTATTTAGATCAAGAAGTTTAATGATAAAACTATAGAAATTATAGCTTGAATATTTGGCAAAACTCTCCCAAAGAAACTTAATTAGATAATCAGTTTTAAAAATTTGATCTTAATCTTTATTATATTTTACTGAGAAAGAAAACTAATGTACAAATATTTACCCCTTCTAGTACAATGTAAAATGGAGATCCAAAAAATAGTTTACTATCTAATCTATAAGTAAGTAGAAAACATTGCAGTTATGATGAGTGAAACGGACAACTACGCTGATTTAGAAAAAAAGATGGATATTGCGGATAACCTAGAAAATTCACCAGAAACAGGGAACACTTCAAGCATATCCGAAACTGAGTTTAAATCAGATCAAACCGATAATGAGTCAATCAATGAGGAGGCAGAAAAAAGTTCCCCTCCACAAGCAAACTCTTCGGAGGAAAAAGATCTTGAATTGGAGACAAATGCAGAAGAATCTGTGGTGGAAGAATCCCTCATCGATGAAGCTACCCAAGCCCAAATTAGTTCTTTAGAAGCCGAAATTGCATCCTTAAAAGCAGAACTAGAAGTCCAAAATGAACAATTCAAAAGTGTTCAAGGTCAATATATGCGCTTGACAGCAGATTTTGATAATTTTCGTCGTCGCACCAGTAAAGAAAAAGAAGAATTAGAGCATATTGTTAAGAAAAAAACTATTCTTGAACTATTACCTGTTGTCGATAATTTTGAACGTGCTAGAACTCAACTAAAACCCTCTAATGATGGTGAAATGACGATTCATAAGAGTTATCAAGGTGTTTATAAAACTTTTGTGGATAGCTTGAAAAAAATTGGTGTATCTGCCATGCGCCCCGAAGGTGAACCTTTTGATCCTAATTACCATGAAGCTATGTTAAGAGAACCGACAAAAGAATATGAAGAAGGAATTATTATGGAACAGCTAGTTAGAGGCTATCTTCTCCATGATGAGGTTTTACGTTATGCTATGGTAAAAGTAGCTGCCGCTCCTGCTGAAGATGAATCTACAGAAGCAGAAACCACCGATGTAGGTTCAGAAAATAACTAAGAAAATTTGCTCTAAATTTTAGTTCTGACTATAATTAGGTAACAATAATTCAATCACACATTAAACCGCCATCACTGCTAACTATGGGAAAGGTCATAGGAATAGATTTAGGAACAACCAATAGTTGTGTTGCCGTCTTAGAAGGTGGCAAACCCATTGTCATTACCAATCAAGAAGGTTCACGAACAACCCCTAGTATTGTCGGTTTTGGGAAGGGAAATCAACGATTAGTTGGTCAACTTGCTAAACGACAAGCCGTCACAAATGCTGAAAATACTGTTTATAGTATTAAGCGTTTTATTGGGCAACGATGGGAAGAAACAGAAGAAGATCGCAAAAGAGTTACCTATAACTGCGTTATGGGAAAAGATCATACTGTTTGCGTGGATATTCAGGGTAAAAGTTATACTACTCAAGAAATTTCATCCATGATTCTGCAAAAGTTGAAAACCGATGCGGAAACTTTCTTAGGGGAAACTGTTACTCAGGCGGTAATTACTGTTCCTGCTTATTTTACTGACGCCCAAAGACAGGCTACCAAAGATGCAGGGGTGATCGCTGGTTTAGAGGTGATGCGTATTATTAATGAACCTACGGCGGCCGCCTTAGCTTATGGTTTAGATAAACAAAATGAAGATCAACACGTTTTAGTTTTTGACTTAGGGGGTGGAACTTTTGACGTTTCGATCTTACAATTAGGAAATGGTGTTTTTGAAGTTGTTTCTACGTCTGGGAATAATCAACTCGGAGGAGACGATTTTGATGCAGTAATTGTGGATTGGTTACTCGCCAAGTTTAAACAACAAGAATGGATTGATTTGCGATCCGATAAAATGGCTTTGCAACGTCTGCGAGAGGCGGCTGAAAAGGCAACAATAGAGTTATCAAATATGGCAGAAACTTCTATTAATTTACCCTTTATTACAGCCGATGAAAGTGGACCAAAACACTTAGAATTAGAATTATCTCGCCCTAAATTAGAGGAGTTAATCCAGGATTTAGTGGCGGATATTATCCACCCGATGGAACAAGCTTTAAAGGATTCGGGCTTAAGTCGTGATCAGATAAATCGTATTGTTTTGGTTGGAGGTTCTACTCGTACTCCTGTCATCTCTCAACAAATTGAAAAGTATTTTGGGGCAAATATCCCTATCGATAGATCTATTAATCCTGATGAGGCTGTGGCTTTAGGAGCGGCGGTTCAAGGTGGAGTGTTAGGGGGGGGAGTCTGAAAATTTGTTGTTTTGGAGGTGGGCCCCTTTTTTTTTGAGTTTAGGAGCATTATGGTGATGGTTTACTGAAATATTTTTAGAAAAAAGACAAATTCCACCAAGAGTTTTCCAATATTTTCTACCGCTATTGATGGACAAAGCTCTGTAGAAGTTCATGTATTACAGGGTGAGCGATCGATGGTGAAAGATAATAAGAGTTTAGGTAAATTTTTGTTAACAGGTATTCCTCCAGCTCCTAGGGGAGTACCACAAATAGAGGTATCTTTTGACATCGATGTGGATGGTATCTTAAAAGTATCGGCTAAGGATAAAGGTACAGGTCAAGAACAAAGTATTCTTATTACCAATACTGGAGCGTTAAGTTCTTCGGAAATTGACACCATGAAACATCAAGCGGAAAAATTTGCAACAGAAGATCGTCGTCGAGTAGAATTGGTAGAAATCAAGAAACAATTAGATAGTCTGATGTACAGTTATGAATTAACTTTAAGCAAAAATCCTCATCTTGTTAGTAAAGATTTAAAAAATCAAATCGAAATCGGTAAACGTAAAGTTGAAGAGGCGATCGATTCGCCATTAATTCCGGTTAAACAAGTAGAAAATTTAATGAGTGATTTTCGTAATCTAGTAGTTAATATTGGTGCACAGGCTTATCAAACTCCTCAAGATCCTACTGTTTTCGCTGGTTTTGAAGAAAATAATAATACGGCTTATGAGTCTTTAGATAATGATGGTGATGATGAATTTAAGAGTATTGAAGATGAAATTTTAAGCGGTTTAAGTCAGATTTCGGAAGATCCTAACGATTTTGATTTTGATTATGATAAAGATGAGACTATCACGGGAGATTATGAAACGGTGGATTAGGAATTATGACTATTTACTTACTTTAACCTGAGTTCGATGTCTTAAATTTTGTGATTAAGAAGGGTTTAAGACTCACTTATTCATTGTTTTTATAAAAAATTTGGTTTTGAGGAATCCCCAGAGAAATTCCTTGCATTTGAAACGCTTGTTTAACTCGCCAACGATATTCTCTACCGACTATCCATTGTTGTAAGGGTAATGTTTTAATTAAAACTCTGATTAGTACGCCTTTATGATCTATTTCATCAATACCTAAAATCTCCGCAGTATCAAACATTTTTTCTTGCCATTCTGGTTCTTTATACATCTGATCTCCTACACTTTTTAAGATGTTCATGGTTTTTTGTAAATCAGCATCCCATGATACCTTTATTGTAAAATTCACCCTTGACCAATTTTTTGTCATATTAATAACTGTCGTAATTTTACTATTAGGAATCACGATTAATTGTCCATCCAAATTTCGTAAAGAAGTTGTATAAAGATTCATACTTTCTACTAAACCGGCGAATTGATCCACTTGCACCACATCGCCGACAACATAGCGATCAGTAGCTAAAATTAAAATACCATTAAGTAAATCCTCTAGTAGATTACGAGAAAGAAATGCAAAAGCTACGGCTAAAACCCCAGCTCCTGCTAAAATATTGATGTCTAAACCAATTACACCTAAAGTTAAAAAAATACCTACAATACCAAAAAACACTGTTGTAGCACCAGTTAAAGCGGGGGAATAAGTTTTCACTCGTAACATAGGGCGATTAGATTGAGGATTTAATTCTTGTTTTGCTTTTGCCCATTCATTTAAAGAACTATCAATCCAAAAATCAATGATTTTATCTAAAAATACCATGAGAATCCAAATTGAAGGTATTAGTAAGGCTTGAGTAAAAAAGAGGTTAAACAAAAAACGGGTTTCTCTAAAGGTAATGGTAATAATCGTAATTGCCAAAAAAACTATGGTGATTTGATTGAGGAATAAAAGATTAGAAGCTAATTCGATCAAGTTAATTTGTTGTCTGATCAAATTTTGTTTTTGTCGAAATATGTCTGGTAAAAGTTTTGCTGATAAAAACATTCCTCCAGCTATTACTTGTTTACTATTTCTTATTCCTTTAGTGAGTAATTTTTGCATAAAAGAAAAATCAAGTTGGTCTGATTTTTTTTCTAAGTTATCTTCTAAATCGGTAGTAAATACATTATTTTTGTTCTTTTTAATGGAAATGGTTTCAGGATCAATTTTTAAACTTTCGTAAATTTCTTCTAATTGATGTTCAAGATTTTTTTTCCATTTTTTTAATAACTTATTAATTTGTTTTTCTGAAAGAATTAATACTATAGCTACTACGACAACCCAGATAGAAGTATATACTCTTAATAAAGGTCTTTGGTAATCCATCTCTAAACCCCAAAGGGCATTACTTAAAGAAATTTGAATCTTTTTACGCCAATTTTTGGCTAACTGTTCAACAGTCATTGCATTGGCATTAGCATCTACTTCCGTAACTGTCAGAATTACTTGTTGAAGGATTCCCAATTCTTCTTGTCGTCCTATAAAAAGTACTGTTTGACCGTTTTCTATGCCTATTTCAACTTTGGGGGTTTTGGGATGAGGGGGATTTTCATGAGTGATTAACCAATATCTTGTTTTTTTCCGTTCTTGAATGGGATCATTTTTAACTACATCTTGTAAATTTTGAAAAATACCAATAAAAATATTTTGTACAAATCTCGCTCTTTGTTCTACTTCTAAGGCGACTTCTCTAACATTTCTTGTTCTATCTCTTGGTATCGCAAGAATAATTCTATCTCCGAGTAAATCACCATCACCAAAGAAAAAAACCCGACTACACAAAAATCTACCACAAGGTTCGGCTCTATTCAAATCCCAGGCCGGTGTTTGGGGTAATTGACTGATAGCATCTTCCGTAGATAATGGCGACAATAAAGGAATTTGTGCTTGAAGAGGAAGTTGTAAATTTAGGAGCAAAGTTAAACTACAAAGAAAAGTTAATAAAAAGGAAATTTTTTTTTGGAGAATAATTAGCATTACACTTTGAAGATTAACAATTTTTAACTGTTATGTTAATATTAACCTATCCTTTTCTTTTTTGTGATCTTTAATTAATTTATGAATAATTATGATGTAATTGTTATCGGTGGAGGATTGACTGGTTCAGTTTTAAGTTATGAATTAGCAAAAAACAATTTTAAAGTTTTATTATTAGATAAAGATTCTTTTTTAAACAACGCAACGACTTATAGTTATGGTGGTATTTCTTATTGGTGTGGCACAGATAAATTAACTAATCAATTATGTGAAGAAGCTATTAATATTTATCGTAATTTAGGTGAAGAATTATCAGAAGATATTGAATTTCGAGAACTAGATTTGTTATTTACTATTAATCCTAGTCAAAATATAAATCAACTACTGCTCGATTATCAAAAGTTTTATATCAAACCTCAATTTTTAAATATTGATGAAAGTATTAGTTTAGAACCTTTATTTAATCCTGATGTGATCGCTGGGTGTTTACGATTTCCCCAAGGTCATGTTAATCCACTAAAAATGATTTTAGCTTATCAAAAAAACTTCATCAAATTAGGAGGAAAAATAAAAAAAGAATTAGTTATTTCTGTAGAAACAAATAATCATAAAATTAAAGGAGTAAAAACGAATAATTATACCTATTCTAGTGAGCAAGTTATCATTTGTGCTGGTGCATTTTCTCGTCAATTATTAGTCAAATTAGGTTTAAATTTACCTATTTATTTTAGTCATGCACAACTAATTAAAACCCTTCCCTCAAAAATAAAATTACGCACTTTAGTCATGCCTTGTACCAGTAAACGTTTAGATACAGAAAAAAAAGTTACCGACAAAAAAAACTTATCTATGTGGCAAAATCCTAATGACGAGTTACAAAGTGACGTAGAGGAAGCAGGAGCAATTCAATTTTTAGATGGTAGTTTTTGTTTAGGTCAAATTAGTCAAATTATTACGAATATAGATACTCCGATAGATGCTAAAGCCAGTGAAAGAAGAATTAGAAAGGCGATCGCTAAAGTTTTACCGAGCTTATCAGTGTTACAAGGAACATGGCATACTTGTCAAGTAGCGTTTAGTCAAGGAATGCCGTTTCAAGGAGGTAAAATTAAGCAAATTGAAGGATTATCAATATTTTCTGGGTTTACGAGTCCATTTGTATTTGTACCGCCTTTAGCTAGGCATTTTGCCCATTATTTAGCCAAAAATCAAGATTCAATAGGGTTTCAGGTGTTAGGTAATGATTTGCCATTTGTCATAAAGTGATTTGTCATTTGTGATGGGGTTTTGGAATAGGCATCTAGGCATCTTACCGCTAATTTCTAATTGTTAAAGTCACCTTAAAACTTAAAAATTAATTTTTAATTCAAAATCTGGTAATATATCCTCTCCTGATAAGAAACAAGGCATTTTCATTATTTTAACAGGTTTTTCTGGTTGATAAATTTCTACTTCTCGATCTTGAGGATTAATTAACCAACCTAATTGTAAACCACTGTTTAAATATTCCTCCATTTTTGCTTGTAACGGTTTTAATCTATCAGTTTCAGAACGTAATTCGATGATAAAATCTGGACATATTGGGGGAAATTTACGTTTTTCTTCCTCTGTTAAATTTTCCCATTTTTCTTTTTTAACCCATGAAACATCAGGTGAGCGATCGCCACCATTAGGTAAATTAAAGATAGTTGACGAGCTAAACACAAATCCTAACTTACTTTTGAGATTCCAAATAATAACACTACCGATTAAATTTGCTTCTCTATTTCCACTTTCTCCACCAACAGGCGACATAATAATTAATTCTCCTTGATTACTTCTTTCCATCGATATATCAGGATTCCCAAGACATAATTGATAAAATGCCTCACTGGTTAATTTTGTTAGAGATTCAACATTGATTACTGTCACCATAAAATTAAACTCCGCATTATTTGCTATATATATTTCTTACTTAAAATTAATAGAAGTCAATTATTGAGTTTATCGGCTCGTAGTCAGGGATTTATCCCTTATCTTACTAATTTCAGTAGATCATGATAGGTAAAATTATTCCTATGTTTGTAATGAGTCAAAGAGGACTTATTTTTTATTTATAACGGCTAAAGCCGTCACTACGAAAGGGAAATATACAGTTAATTTTCTACCAGTATTTAATTGATGCCTATTAATCATCATTTTCAGTTTCTACATATTATTATAGGGAATGATTAAATCATGGGTAATAGGTTTAAGAATTAAGATTAAAACTTTAGGTAATTATTGAACTTTATTAGCTTCTAAGATTACTAAAAGAAGGAGTCGGGATTTTCACTGAATCAAGATAAAGAGTATCAGGGCTAATGTCTTGCTCATGGGGCCATGCGATCGCAATATGGATAACTTTTACTTGTTGAAAATAGTTTTAATCTTCAAGTTGATGATGTTTACGGAAATTATCTTTACCTTCTTTGATATTTAGATTATATGACCGCTTATTTACTAAAAATGCCTTGGGGACGAAATAATAAAATTATAATCATAATCACTAAAGCTACTGCCAGTTTATATTCAGATCCAAAAAAAGGCACCCTTAACTCTTGGGCGATGCCAATAATTAAGCCTCCGGCGATCGCTCCATAAGGATTACCAATTCCGCCTAAACTAATAGCGGCAAACATTGGTACGATCAAAAACCAACCCATATTTGGACGTACCGCCGTAATTAAGCCATATAATCCTCCCCCCATAGCCGTCAACACCGCAGTAATAATCCAAGTAAAAAAGATCACCTGCTCTACATTAATGCCGGAAACTCGGGCTAAATCAGTGTTATCTGCCACTGCGCGCATGGCTTTGCCAATTTTAGTCTTTTTTAAAATTAGATGTAATGCGACGATGGCCAAAATAGTTAAAATAATAACAATAATTCGATAATAAGCAATTTTTACTCCTCCAATATCAAGCGCTTCTAGGATAGGTAAGTCATAGTTTTGGTTACTACCACCCCAAATAAACAAAATTCCGTTGCGTAAAAATAAGGCTAAACCAATGGAAAGAATAATCAAAGAAGTACTATTTGCTCGTTTATCCCGCATCGGTTTCCATAATAATTGCTCACTGATTAACATTAAAATTACCGTAGCTATAGCACCCACCATCATCGATAACGAAATATTAATACCATGATCATTAACTAACCATGTTATATAAGCACCTACTGTCAAAAAATCACCGTGGGCAAAATTTGATAATCGCAAAATTCCCAGTGTTAAAGTTAAACCAACCGCAGCCAAAGAAATAATACTACCCACCGCCACACCATTAAAAAGTGATTGAATTGTATCCATTAAAATCTAAAATTGTTAATTTTTTTTAATATTATGACGAAATAACCAGTACTTAAAGTTTTCTGTGATGAATCCTTTAGAAAAAATCTAACAGATTCGCAATCAGCAATTATAATATTGACTATGAAGAAAAAATATTATTTAAACCATCAACCGCTTTTATTCAATTATTCGAT
This sequence comes from Geminocystis sp. GBBB08, assembly GCF_016743215.1. Taxonomy (GTDB): domain Bacteria; phylum Cyanobacteriota; class Cyanobacteriia; order Cyanobacteriales; family Cyanobacteriaceae; genus Geminocystis. The sequence goes on along the minus strand of NZ_VRZC01000017.1, from coordinate 10,798 downwards.
CGCATATTGGAGAAGTTAATCAAAACCTGTGACCTATAGTAACAACAAAAGAACCAATCAAAGAGACTTACCGAAAATCAACAACAATATTCGTTTTCCTAAAGTACGAGTAATAGGTACGGAAGGAGAACAGTTAGGTATCCTCGACACCAGAGACGCAAATCGTATGGCTGAGGAGCAAGAATTAGACTTAGTCTTAGTCAGTGAAACCTCAGATCCTCCTGTCTGTCGTATAATGGATTATGGTAAGTTCAAATTTGAACAGGAGAAAAAAGCTCGTGCCATCCGTAAAAAGCAACATACTGCGGATATAAAGGAAGTTAAAATGCGTTATAAAATTGATGAGCATGACTATCAAGTGCGTGTCAGTCAAGCAAAACGTTTTCTTAATGCGGGAGACAAGGTTAAAGCCACCATTAACTTTAGAGGACGAGAAGCCCAACACGTTCACTTAGGACAAGAATTACTGGAACGCATGGCTCAAGATTTAACTGATTTGGCAGAAATTCAGCAAAAACCTAAAAAAGAAGGACGTAATATGATTATGTTTCTTTCGCCAAAAAAATAAGACATTAGAATTTAGAATTTAGAATTTAGAATGAAGAAAATTTAGCCATTGCCCCGAGCGAGGCCCAGTTGCCCATTGTTTATTTCCTTCCCACCTTTTAGAGCAGCGGTTTTCATTTCCTTAAACTACACTTTGGATTTTCGCAAAGAGTGCCTTTGTGTCTTTGCTAGAAATAAAGAATGTGGCTTGTTGATCTGAAAAGCGTTGTAAGGGGGGATAAAGGAGTGTGTCCTTCCCTCACAGAGGTCGGTTTTTTACTAACAGGTGTTAACTAAACTTGGAGGACAAAGTTCCGAAAGTCTAATAGGGAGGAAAACCGTACAAAACCTGTTCGGTTGATTGGGCTACAAAAATTTCTCAAAAGACCATTTTTCCTATATAACATTTCTCTAATCTTATAGTCTTATAGTCACCTAGTCACCTAGTCACTTAGTCTCCCTTGTCTTGCCTTCCCCCAAATATTAAAAACTTGCCCTTGTAAGCTGCCCCTTCCCTAATCACTAATACTATGAGGCAACCTCTAATTAATGATAAACTTGACCATCAGGCATAATTGCACCTTCAAAATTAACCCCAGTAACATTTGCACTACTCAGATCAGCACCAATTAAGTTAGCATTAGTTAAATCCGCAGAAGTTAAATTGGTACGAGCAAAAAATACCTCCATTAAAGAAGCATTGCGCAAAATACCACCATATAAATTAGCACGACTCAAATCCACCCGATTAAGACGGGCAAAACTTAAATTGGCTTGAATAAGATTGGCACGAATTAATTTAACATCTGGCATAGTCGCATTTTCTAAATTTGCCATAGTTAAGTCAGCATCGGTTAAATTAGCTCTTTCCATTTTCGCATTAGAAAGATTTGCACCGATTAATTTTACACCAGTTAAATCTACATCCGTTAAAGATGCACCTTTTAAATTTGCTTGGGTTAAATCTGCACCCGTTAACAACCCATGACGAAAGTTAGCGTCTGCTAGATTTGCCCCTACTAAACTAGCACCTTTTAAGTTTACTCCCTGAAGATCAACATATTTCATATCTGTCTTATCTAAATTTGCTCCCTGTAAATTAGTCGGTTTACCCCGTTTTTGCAGACGTAGATTAGCTCCTCTCATACAAGCACCTTTTAAGTTAGCATTACTTAGATCTGCAGATCGAAAATCTACCTCGATTAAATTCGCATCTAATAAATTAGCTAAACTTAATTGTGCTCCTCTCATGTCTGCTTTTTGTAAAATAGCCCCATGAAATTCACAACGATGAAGATTCGCATCCGTGAAATTAGATTGATTCAGATTAGCACCACTAAAATTAGATTCCTCTAAATTAGCATTACTGAAATTTGCTCGACTTAAATAACAAAAAGTAAAATTAGCTTTCTGTAAATTAGCTTTATGGAGAATAATACCAATTAAATCTCCCCCCACTAAATCAATTCCGGCTAACATTGCTCCCGTAAAATTATTTTCTCCGGCAGTATAACGTTGAATAAATTCATTAACTTCCATAGGGCATATTTTCCCATAAAAAAACCTGTTAATCTATTGTTGCTTAAATTAACAGATTTATGACTTTTTGGTAAATTTACTTTAACTGTACTTTGTAAGTACTTTTGTTTTAACACTTGTTCTGAACTATTAACCTTTTTGATTGATGCTATTCGATTTTTTTTTCATAAACGTTCCCACAAGTCCAGCAGTAAGAGTACCTAAAATTAAAGTAGGTTCTGGTACCGCTTCATAATCTAGACTAAACACTAAGTTTCCTGCACTATTTGCACTGTCAGTCTGCCAACTACTTGTTGATGTTGCTTGTGTGCTAAAACCATCACCTCCACTATTAGACCCAAACCAGTAAAAATTTGTCGTTGTTTCTGGTGTATTGTCAACAATAGATAACCAATATTGCGTATTAGCATTAAGAAGTTGAGAAAGATTATAGGTAAAATCATATCTATTCCGTGTGCCTTGTGCTGTAGTAATAGTACCATTCGCAGTTCGATTTGCCGAAGTTGAATTTATACCAGAAAAACTAGCTACAAGAGTACCAGGTTTATTACTAGAATTATCAAGGATATTAATGGTAAAATTATCAGTACCTAAATTAGTAGTTCCAAAGTAATATCCTGACCAGCGAATAGTAGTGAGATTAGCACCAAAAGATTGACTACTTAAAGTGAAATTATCAGCTCGTCGGGGTTGAGAGGTGCTCGAAGAATCACTCATAAAACCAATATCGATAGTAGGAACAGTGTTAGTAAAGGTTAATGCTTGAGCAGGATTAACACCCACAGTAAAGGCTAAACCAGTTAAGGTAGCCAAAGAGAAAGCTAAAGATAATTTTTTGTTAGACTCTTTCTGATGAGAAAAAGGTTTTATTTGTGTCATCATGATTTGGGGTAAATAGTTAAGTTATTTATCTTGATATTGTACACTAAATTTATTCCCATTAAAACTTTTTTTTAAAAATTTGATTAATTATCAATCTTTACGGATAATTGACTTTTACAAATTATTTATGATAGATAAATCAGTAATAATACTGATACTTTATCTCTACCTTATAATGTTTTGATTAAAGGAATTAATATATGTATTCATCAGTGAAAATATAAAGTTATCTGAACTTGATGAAAAAACCTTTTTATAATAAGCCTTGAAGAGTTCTAACAAAATAAAACTTTCTCAAAAAAATAATTAAATTTAGGAAAAAATTATTTAAGTACTTAGACAAAATAGATTGTGGGCTATAATTTTTTATAGAAACGTTTAATAGATTCAATCACAGCAATAGCTGCCTGAAGATTTTCTTCGGTTTCTAAGCCTTCAATACTAGAGTTGCCTACTTGTAATAATTGAGATTCAACAGTTTTTATATCTTTATCATTTTGTTGAAACATTTTCACCAGTAAATCATCTATACTGCAAGTTCGAACGATCGACCAATGTTGTTCGGAAGGATCAATTTGATAGACTGCATAGAATAAAATTATTTTTGCTCTTAAAGGGTTAGTATATTGCATGATCTCTTGTTTAAGATCAAAAAGACTATCGATTTTTAGCCAGGGAATAATTTGCCCTTCTGGAACACTACTAGGCGAAACCACCGCTTCAGGCTCTGAAGATAAACTTTCTTCTACTGTAGAGGATTGAATATCAGTAATAATTTCTTGATTTGTAGTAACAGGGGATGGTTGATGAGAGGTACTTTTACTTTTAGCCTTAATTAATTTAGTTTCTTCTTCCTCTCCGGTATTTGAATCTGATATTATTTCCTGAGTTTCATGTTTATATAAATAATTCAATTCTCCGAGAATAGTATCAGCGATAAAGGAATAAAAATTTTGACGATTAATGGTAGCGACTATATTATCAAAGGCTTGTTTTAATTTTTTGGCATTGGGGTAAAGTTGATGTAATTCTAGTAATAGTTCTCGAAGATCATACATTTCGATTACATTAATATCATTTTCCCAATATTGTTTACAAGCAGCGAAAATTAATTTCTTGATTCTAGGGGATTCTTCATGATATTCAATATTTTCCACAATGCGATCGATTAATTCATATTCATTGCCTTGAATCACATTTTGAACACCAGAATCTGTATCAGGATTATTATACAACTCTGACATTCTTTGATATACATATTTGGCAATATTCTTATAAACTTCTTTTCGATTTAAAGTATTAACCGCATGAGATAGTAAGGCTTTAAGATCTTCAGTAGTAGGATTATTTTCATAAAGACTTTGCAATAAAGATTCAAAAGAATAACTATTAACAACGGCAAAATCAGATTCCCAATATCTTTGACTCACATAAAAAATTAATTTTTTTGCCCTTTTGGCTTCCTGTGAACGACTTAAATCATTGGCTATACTAGCGATTATATCTGACGATACGATCATAGAACTTCGTCGGGGATAATTTATTTAACATTTTGAAATTATAACCCTAGCATACCTCAGTTAATTGTTAAATTATTCGATAAATAAAATAAAAGCCAAGGGGCTCAATCATCATTTTACTAATTTTCGCTCTAAATCAAACAAAAATCCATGAATATATTCTTCCGTCCATTGTGTACCGTATAATCTGGTAAACATACCACGAGCAGGATCTTTTTGGGCTCGATAATTCAAATATCTTTTTTGAGCTTCGAGAATTTCTGTTAACCTATTATCATCAGTAATTTTTTCTGCTTGTTTTACAAAATCAAGATAAGCATGAAGATAATCTTTAAATGCTGAAAAAACTATAGTTTCTACTATTTCATTTTTTTGGGGACGAGTCCATAAAAAACAAGGAGAAAAGAAAGGTTTTGCCTCTTCAGGAAAATCTCCTCCCCATTCTAAATCCTGTTGATATTGCTCAAAAATAGGCAAAATTGGTTGAGTATATTTTTGTTCATAATCATAATCGTGAAATAATGGCTGCATATCAAGAGCAATTAAATGTCCCCCTGGCAATGTTACCAAATCTGCTCCGAAAAATGGTAAATCATAGTTTAATTCTGGAAAAATAACAAAATTGAGTACTTGAAGAGAATTTCCACCTTCCACATGAGCGGCTCTAATTTGACGTAATTTTGGTGAAGCAAAACCATAACTGGTAGTAACGACTTCTTGCTCTTTTTTTCCTTTTCCCGTAATCGTCTTTTTCTGTTCAAAACCTTCGGGGATAGGATAATCCTTTAGTTCTAATCTTTCTTGTAATAAATTAATAGCATAGTCTAAAAAAGGTTGATAAAGGGACATAATAAACTTAAAAATATGAGGTTAAATTAATGTTTTGCGAGTTTTTTGTGTTGTCAAACAAAAACAGGAGAATATCTTTCGCTTTCGTTGCAAAGACGCAAAGGAGATTATAAGGAGATTATTAAGTTATTATCTTCAATTTTTGATTTCATTCGGATTTTCAACAATTCTATCTTTTATTTCGCCACCGTTAAAGAAAGGGAATCTTCAAATAAAAATTCATGCAAAAAACGGTTAGCCCATTCAGAACCAAAATAGCTACTAAATAAACCATGAGCAGGATCTCTTTCTGCACTATACTGATCATAGTCTTGTTGAGCCTTAACTACTCTCTCAATTTCCCAAGAATTAGATAAAGGTTCAGCTTCTTCTACCATTTGCCAATATAACTGTAAATATTCCTGATAAGCTGGAAAAAGACGATTAAAAATTGATTCTGTATCAGTTTTGGCAAATAGCAAATTTCGAGAAAAATAACGATTAGCGTCATAAAATTTCATTTCTAAATTTTGTGCCAAGTCAGAATATTTATTTCTAACACCACTCATCGGATCGATATATTTCTGAAGATACCTCTCATCTTGAAATAAAGGTTGAAAATCTAAAACTACTAAATTTTTTACCTTACCAAAAGAAAGAAAGTCAATACCTAATAAAGGGAAGTCGTAATGATATGAGGAATAAATCGCACTATTAAATCTTTGTGCTGATTCCCATGCATCTATGTAGGTATAACGTATTATTCTTAGTTGTGGACATTCATAACACCAACTTTTTATCCTAGCCGGATTTTTTCCTCTCTCACTAATTTTCATTTCTAATCCAGAGGGAATAGCACGAGGGCGTAACTCAAAATGCTCAAAGAGTTCTTTTTCGAGAAATTCCTGAAAGGCTTTGTACATAAAGTTAGATGGTGATTTTAAAATTTTTAAAGATTCTATATTTCCTAATTTATAACTTTCTTACCTTCTACCTCTTTATCCTGAAAACAAAGTAATAAAACTTAATTTAATATGAGTAATCAATGGCTAAAACCCTTTACAAATTTTAATAAATGTTGGTCATAAATTCCTGTTAAATATTTTACCAATAGAGTCTAATTTGATGTCTAACCCCTAGGGAAAATCTTGAACTTTCAATATTTTTCATTGATGAAATTAATACCATCAATTGTATTAGACAAAATATAACAATTATTCATTTGTGAACCTTTTTTCTCACAATCAAAAAATATCTTAATATAACACAGGAGGATCGTAATGGTTTTTGGACCAGCATCACAACTCGGAGTTAGTTTATTTGAAGAGACTTCACCCCTTGAAAGATTTCCTAATAGTTCATCTGAAGATTTAGATGTAATTATTCGTGCTGTTTATCGTCAAGTTTTAGGGAATGCGTATGTAATGGAAAGTGAACGGGCAGTAGTAGCTGAATCTCAATTTAAAAGTGGGGAATTAAGTGTCAGAGAATTTGTCCGTGCTTTAGCTAAAAGTTCTGCTTACAGTTCTCGCTTTTTTGAAACTGCTCCTCGTTATCGTTTCATTGAACTCAATTTTAAACATTTTTTAGGTCGTACTCCTGAAGGTTTAGAAGAAATGAGAACTCATAGTACTATTTTAGATACCCAAGGTTATGAGGCGGAAATCGATTCTTACATTGATAGCGAAGAGTATCAAAATGCTTACGGAGAAAACATAGTTCCTTACTATCGTGGTTACAAAACTGCCCCTGAACGGACCATGGTTGAATTTACTCATATGTTTGCTATACTTCGTGGTGCTTCTAGCAGTGACTTTAAAGGTAGTTTAGCCGGTAAAGCTCCTGTTCTCAATAAGTATGTCATTCAAGAAATTCCCGTACCTATCATACCACCTTCAGGAGGTTCTGTGGGCGATGGTTGGGCATTCCAAGAACCAGACAGAAGTGCTTCAAGTCGTGTTGGTCTTGGAGGAAGCGATCAAGGCAAAGTCTATCGTATTGAAGTAACAGGCTATCGTACGAAAGCTAAGATTAATCAAATTTCCAAGTTCCGCCGCAGTAATCAGGTCTATTTTGTCCCTTTTTCTCAACTTTCTGATAAATATCAAAGCATTCACCGCCAAGGTGGAGTTATTTCTAGTATCACTCCGGTATAACATTTTGGCTCTCTTACCTTTGATGGTGGAGAGTAAAAATATTCTTCAGAGCATTATTGCTTTTAAAAAACATATAGCAATCCTAAATGATTCGTAGCAAAATAAGGACTACAAATTTAAAGGCAAGGGGTTTAAACCCCTTGTTGAATAATAGGTAAAACATTATTTCCTATCTTTAAATATTTCACAACTGATTTAGTATTGCTATATCTTGTTTTAATAATTTCAAACTACATTAACATTAAAATACTAACAATATGACTTTAGTTTTAGATACTCCCCTTGAATTGCGTAGTCTCAATGCTGATGAACTCCAAACAGTTATTCGCTCTGTATATCGTCAAGTTTTGGGTAATCCTCATGTGATGGAAAGTGAACGCTTAACCAGTGCTGAATCTCGCCTTTGTAATGGTGAGTTGAGTGTCCGTGATTTCGTTCGTGAAGTGGCAAAATCTGATTTCTATCGCCGTCGTTATTTTGAGTCTTGCTCACCTTATCGTTTTGTTGAACTTAATTTTAAACATTTATTAGGACGTGCACCTCAAGATCAAAGTGAACTTTCTGAACATATTCGCATTACCATTGAACAAGGTTATAATGCTGAAATCGATTCCTATTTAGATAGTCAAGAATATCAAGCTAAATTTGGTGAAAATATCGTTCCTTACTATCAAGGTGCTTCTACTCAAAATGGTCAAAAACAATCTGAGTATAACCGTATTTTAAATGTTTGGGGTGGTTATGCTTCTGTTGATAGTGCGGTTAAAACTTCTCGTTTAGTTGAAGCCATCGCTACCAATGGTGATAATAAAATTACTTTACCTTCTACTGGTGGTCGTACTGGCTATAAAGATGCTACTGAAAAACAGTTTAAGATTGTGGTTAAAGGCTCTAAATTTGATGCTCCTCGCCGAGTTAGTAATACTGTTTATTTAGTTTCTGGTGCAAAAATGACTCCCCAAATTCAACGTATTCACCGTGCTGGTGGTACTATTGTCAGTATCTCTGAAGTTGCCTAAATTTTAATTATTTATCTTTTTGAGGTGGGTAATGCCCACCCTACTCACGTTAATCTGGTGAGACGGGCTTCCTCCCGTAATTGTTTATTTATTGTGTTGGAAAAGTTAAATGGCTATTGCTGAATTTGTACAAAAATCTATAGGTAGTTGGCGATCGCTGCGTAGTGTTCACCATCTTGCTTTTAGTTATTTAGAAGAGGTAAAATCGGATATAGAAATTATTTCTTTAAATAGGGATGATCCAGAAGTAGTTAGTTTATGTAAACAACATAATGTTGATCCTGATTTGGTTGAAAGTCCTTTTAGAATGACTTGGGAAGGTGAGTCCGATTGGGATGAAAAAGAAGAATTAAAAGGAACAACTGTATTAGTTCCCATCCCCAATGGTGATAATCCCGCTCAAGGAAGGCTTTTAAGGGATCGAGGTTATGCGGAAACTATGGCGGCGATCGCTAATTATGAAATTTTAAATGATGGTACTTTTGTGTTGACGACTAACTATGATCGTGCAAGTGCCGAAGAAAAAATTTGGTTTATTAATCCAAAATTAAGATTTCGTGTTTCTATGATTAAAACCAGTGACGGTAAAGGAGTGACTACTGCCTCTTTTTCTTCAGAAATAAAGTCTGATTAAAATGAATAATCAAAATAATATTAGCAATTATTGATAAATCTGAAAAGTTAAGCAATGGGAAATGAAAACTCTGAATTAATAATAACTTTAGCAAAATGGATAGCTGGAGAATTTAGCAACAAAAAACAATCTTTTGATCATCCTCAATTATTTGCTCATATTCATGTTTTTTTTCGCCCATTACCTTGGGATTTTTTTCAGGGAATCGGTTTTTATTCAGAACAAGTTTACGATTATAATATGTGGACTCCCTACCGTCAAGGTGTGCATCGATTTGTGGCACAAGAAAATCAAGTTTATGTCGAAAATTATAGTTTAAATGACCCTATTCTTTACGCCGGTTCAGGACATAATCAAGATATTCTAAAAACAATTACCCCTAAAGTGATTGAAAGACGTTGCAATTGTTCTATGGTTTTTACTAAAAAAGATGACAAATTTTATGGCGGTGTTGAAGGAAATAAATGTTTAATTAAAAAGGGTGATGTATTAACTTATTTAGTAAGTGAAGTTGAGTTAACGGAAAATACTTTTATAAGTCTGGATCGAGGAATGGATGTTAATACCCATGAACAAAAATGGGGATCTAATCATGGGGCTTTATACTTTGAAAAAATCACAGATTTCTCTTCAGAATTATATTTTTAATCAATAACATCTAAAAATCTCATTGCACTTCTAAAACAAATCCTAGATCAAAATTGGTTACGCTAATTGACTATAGCAGTCCTAAATAGGTTGTGATAAATTAACTATTAATAACTCTTAAACTCAAGTCATTTGTAAATTCTAAATTCTAAATTCTAAATTTTTGCCAACGGAAATACCATAAATCAAATAGGATTGCTATAGAAAATATTTTTGTGCCATTTTTTCTAACATTTCAGGGGAAACACAACGACGCTCAGAACAATAACCCATAAGATTAACACCATTCATCATTTTAACAGTACTAACACGAACTCGAAAATCATCAGTGATAAACCAACATCTTTCCATACCTTGATTTTTTTCATATTCAGTAATGATAGTTAAGACACCGTCAGGGGAAAAATTATATTGACAAACTACGGGAATCCCTTCTACATAACCTTTATTGCGAAGAAATCGGCCACGGGTTTGATCTTCTTGATCAGGAATATCCACTAAAATAGCTGCCCAATTAGGATTCGGATTGGGATCATCTAAATTATCCTGCCATAAAAAACTAGCACCACCAACGGGTAAATCTTGATGGATATTTTGTTCTTCACATACTTTGATAATGCGAGTGTCATTTTTATCTAAAACTTCAATGATAATATTGGAGTCTCCAGATTGTTCAGCAGTAGTATCAAAATGATGTACAGTTCTTTGAGAAAACCAAGTTCCTTCACTTTTACGAAAGAAATCCATCATTGTCATTGGCGGTTTTAGTTGCATAAATTTAGATAATTAGTTGTTAAACTTTTTGATAAAATAAGATTTATTAGTTTATTTTAGTTACTTGTATAAAATAGAATATCTTGTTTATTACTAATCTTATATTGAGATAATGAAGTATAATAAAGTTTTTCGTCTTTGCTTCTTTGAGAGAAATTTTACTATAGTTATTTAGTTACATTTTATTATAAAACAAATTATTTCTTTTAAAATTTAAAATATTTTTTTAAATAAACACAATTCTTATTTTTT
>NZ_VRZC01000179.1 GCF_016743215.1 Geminocystis sp. GBBB08 | reverse complement strand
TGAAATAAATCGAAACTTTAAATTAGTAAATTTGACTCTGTAGTATGCTTTAATCTTTAGTTATCAAGCTGTTTGAAAATATTTAATAATAGTTAAAATCGGAAACTGACAAAAGAGGGATAGTTAAACAGAAATATTCACAATGAATTAAACTTAAAACGTTAATATTATCTGGTAAAATTTCAAATATGAAAAAACCCTTATCTTCTCTAATGGGAAGTTTACTAGGAATAGTCGCCATACCGTTTGTTTTTCTTCCTCATCCTAGCCTAGCTCAAACATCTTCAGAAATAAAGTTAGTGACGGGGAATGAAATCGGAGAATATTATTCCATCGGTAAAGACATAGAAAAACTAGGAGAAAAACACAATTTAGATATTGACGTTATACCCACTAAAGGAGCATTACAAAATATTAATGATGTTTTCAATTACGAAAGTATAGCACTAGGTATAGTTCAAGGGGATGTGTTAGCCTTTTTAAATATTTTTGCTAACGATGATGAACAAATCAGCATCAAAGCAGAAAGTTTAAGAAACGTTTTACCTCTTTTTAAAGAACAAATCCACGTTATAGCACATAAAGAGATTAAATCCTTAAAAGATTTAGTGGGGAAAAGAGTTTCCATCGGTGAAGAAGGTAGCGGTACAAGTCTGACAGCCTCCATTTTACTATATCAATTGAGTATTAATCCCCAAGAGTTAGTTACCTATGATATTAAAAGAGGTATTCACGAACTTCGTAACGGTAATATCGATGCTTTGTTTTATGTTGCTGGAGTGCCATCAAAAGTGTTGCAAGAGCAAATTTTACCTGAAGATAATTTTCACCTTTTGCCAGTAATGTTGACTATAAGTCCAGAGGATGAGTTTTATTCTACCTTGTATTCTCCTGTTACTTTACCAGCTAATACCTATCCTTGGCAAACAGAAAAGGTAGAAACTTTAGCTATTCAATCTTTTTTGTTTACGGTGGAAAATGATGACTGTACTCAAGTAAATGTTGTGGCATCTTTAATTAAAGATAATTTAACATGGTTACAGGCAAATGGAAATCCTATCTGGAAACAAGTTGATTTAAAGCCATTAAACTCGAAAGAATTAACCAGAATGTCTAAATGCGTAAAACCTTAACTGGAGAATGAATTAATGATCAAAAATTTACATAGATTAGCCTTAATTAGTGCCATTAGTGTTGGTTTCTTTTCTCAAGCCCATCCTGCTTCTGCAGAAAGTCGAATTACTTGCGAATCTTATCGAGGTCGTTATAATTTTTGTAATGTGGATACTAGAGGAGGAGTGAGATTTGTTCGTCAAATTAGTAATGCTCAATGTCGTGAAGGTAGCACTTGGGGATACGAACGAAATGGAATCTGGGTTGATCAAGGTTGTAGTGCGGAATTTGCTGTAAGAGATAGAGGGGGAAATAATAATAACAATAACAATTATAATACTGGTGGTGATAATACAGGCGCAATTATCGGCGGTTTAGTGGTGGGTGCGATCACTACGGCTCTTGCTTCCGGTTCTAATAATTCTAATTCTAATGGTACAATAACTTGTGGTTCAGAACGAGGTAATTTCACCCGTTGAACTGTAAATATTAGTCGGCGGGATCGAGTTATTCTTAGACGACAGCTTAGTAACTCTGGCTGTTGGGAAGGAAATACATGGGGCTACGATCGAGATGGCATCTGGGTTGATCAAGGTTGCCGAGGACAATTTGAAATTAGAAGTTAATAAAGAATGGTTATTATTAGTGCTTGGATGAAGTATAGTAATGTAGGTAGGAGTGACTTTTAACAGCATTGCCTCACAAAAAAATTGCTGAAGAGTTTTTTAATGAAAGTAGGGAATAGAAGAGAAGGTGACGCAGGTGAGAGAATGACTTTTTGCTTTCTCATTCTAAATTCTAAATTCTAAATTCCTCATTCCTCATAGCCTTTAAGTTTTTTCTCCCATTCTTGATTTATTTTATCAGCTTGTTCTAACTGTTGATCTAATAAATCTTTTTCGGTAGAGTAAGCAAGGTTTTCTTGACTAATAATTGTCTGATTTGCAAATTGTTGAGCATAATTAATTTTTAACTTTAACTGTTGACTAGATTTGAGTAAATTTGCTCTTTCTTCCCGTTGATAGTTTCTCTGATTTATTTTCTTATTGCGATGTTGTAACCAAAAATAACGAATTAAAGGAATTGCTAAATAACTAACAGCATAAGTTATTAATATAGGATAAAGAAAATTCACAAATAAAATAAAACCACCTATTTCTTGAGCTAATTCTGGAGTTAATAATGAGCCTAATATTAATGCTAATACTATATTAACCGCCCCCAAACCGATGGCTAATATTTTTTGACTGCTAGTAGCTAAACTAAATTTCCATAAGTTTTCTTGAAGATAAGGATAAATATCGACTTTTCCTCTAGTTTCCGCTTTGACTTGTAATTCAGGAAAATAATAAATAATGTCACCTTTTTCTGATACTTCAGGATAACCATTAAAACGAATTAATACTGGTAAAACATAGCCTTCATCTCTTCCATTATCAATATCAATATTATCTAAATAAGGAGCTAATTGTTCAGCTATAATAGCTCCATTATTATTTTGAATTATTGTAGCTATTCCTCGCCAACGTTTTTCTTCAAAATTAGCATTAGGATTGCCGTCACCAAAAAGAAAAGAGTAAATTGATTCTAAAAAATTAAGCTCATTTTCCGCTGAATTACTTAGTTGTCTTTGATAACGTCTTTGTTGATAATCAGGAGTAAATATCCAAAAAATATCAGGAGAAAACCAGAAGCGTGGCACAAAGAAAAATCCTCCCCCTTGCCTGTTTGAGTTACTACTATTATCGTTATCATCATTTTTACTGTTAATAGCTACCACAATAACCAGAATAGCTATAAGCATCAAAACAATAGAAGAAATTAGTAAAATACCAAAAGATATTCTAATTAAATAAAAGATAACTTGCCATACTTTTTGTAACCATTTTTGCCAACGTAATTGCCAATATTTATTTCTTAAAATCGTCCGAAAATTAGGAGAAAATAAATACGCTATATCTCCCGTTTCGGCTACCTGTAAATTACCATTAGTATCTGACGCAAGATTTAATAATTCTTGTTGCACAATCTTCACGTCTAATCCAGATTTACCCGCAACATCTCCTACGGTAACTCGATAGTTTAATTCTTCGATACACTGCATAATAGCAGAATTTGGACTATTCATAATAACTTATTAATTAGACTTTATTGGAAATCAGTAACTAAGTAAGTAAGCAAAATTAATCGATTGCCCTTTACTTTTCTCAAATCTATACTAACAAGGGGTTTAAACCCATTGCCTATATACAATTAATTTTGCCTCAGTAACTATAATAATTCAGTAACTATAATAATATTGATCAGGTTTTTTCTCTATTCCCATTTCTGTGCAAGTTATTTTTTCTCTTTTTCTGTAAATTATTCTTTTAATATTATTTTGTTTTCATCCAACATTTTAACAAAACTGATATTTTCCCAGTATTGTCTTAATCTTAATCTAATTGTCTTCAAATTTATAACCAACACCCACAACGGTTTTTATAAAAGAAGGTTGTGCAGGATTGGGCTCAATTTTTTTGCGTAAACGGCGAATATGAGTATCAACAACCCTTTCATCACCGAAAAAATCTGCACCCCAAAGTTTATCAATTAATTGAGTGCGACTCCATACTTTACCTTGATTGTTAACGAAAGCCGCTAATAAGTTAAATTCTAAGGCGGTTAAGTCTAATTCCTCCTGTTTTCCATCATCTAGTTGACGAATGGCGGTATGTTCATCTAAATTAAGAATAAAGTGAGGAGTTTCGTGAATTTGATCTTGACCTCCATGACGCATACTACGCCGTAACAATGCCCTTACTCTTGCGACTAATTCTCTTGGGCTGAAAGGCTTAACTAAGCAATCATCCGCCCCCGTAGATAAACCGATAACTCGATCAATTTCTTCTCCTTTTGCTGTTAACATGAGAATATAAGGGTCTTTTGTGACTCCTGAATTTCTAATACGGTTACATACTTCTAACCCGTCAAGTTTTGGTAACATGAGATCTAAAATAATTAAATCTGGTTGTATTGTTTTTGCCTTTTCGAGCGCTGATAATCCATCATGGGCGACATGACATTGAAATCCCTCTTTCGTTAAACAAGTATTGATAAGTTGAGCGATTTCTTTTTCGTCTTCTACTATTAAAATTTCCATATTTTAAATTCTAAATTCTAAATTCTAAATTCTCATTTAAACGGTTGCCCCCAATATTGCCATGATTCTTTATTAAATGGCGATCACCACTTTAAAATTAAATTTTTTTCTATGGTTTGACGTAATTTTTTATTAGGAGAAATACCCCAAGAAAAAGCACTTCTAATCATTAAATTTAACTTATACTTTCGGTGCAATTCAATATAATTTTGGATATAACTTTTACAGTGATGATTAACCCATCTTTGAGAAGGAGATAATTTAGTTTCTCCTATATATAAAAGTAAATTAGCATAGGTATCTAAAATAAAATAAAGGCAACTTTCACTAAGATTATAGTTCGGTAAATCATAAAATTGATCTGGATGAGTTTCCAAAGAAAAAGGATCAAATAAATCTACATCAGATATGATAGCATTATCAAGAACTAAATTAAGTTGTTGAGATAAACTATTACGTTGACTTTGTTGATAACTATAAAGATTATTTTTCCAACTTTCTAAAAAGTCTTTACTCATAACCAAATCAGGCTTTAAATGAGGCTTCTTGACGTCATAAATTGCCCTAGATTCAAATAAACTTAACTGTTGATTATGATGATTTTTTCCTGAAGAATATTGAAAGTAAGACATTTTTATAATTGATAATTTATCTAATCTTTTTGATGATTATGAGGTACAAATAAAAAATTAAAGTCTCTTTTTTCAACGGGATTTAGAGAGAATCTGCTGACGCATTTGTACTGAGCAAAAAACATACTTTAGTAGTCTGAGAATTACTATATATACCAATGCTAAATCATTTGTGAAGAAGTAAAAATTAAAAAATAAATCTGTAAATCTTACTATACCTTAAAGCTGATAGCTGATAGCTGATAGCTGATAGCCGATAGCTATATTGTTTTTTTCATGGTTGAATTAAGAGTTTATTTTACACTATTCATTGCTTATTATCTATTTCTTAAAGTATAATAACTTCGACAATAAACATATCAAAGAGGAGTTGACAAAAGTGCCACATACTATTGTAACAGATGTTTGTGAAGGAATAGCAGATTGTGTTTCAGCTTGTCCTGTTGCGTGTATTCATGAAGGACCAAGTAAAAACAGAAAAGGCACTGATTGGTATTGGATTGATTTCGATACTTGTATTGACTGTGGAATTTGTCTTCAAGTATGCCCCGTTGAAGATGCTATTTTAGCAGAAGAACGTCCTGAATTGCAAAAAACCCCTATTTAGTGGAAGACTTGGAGACTTTTAAAGCTAGTATTAAATATTTTATACTACATACACCTATTTATTACCTATTACCTATTATGAGTTATTTACTAGAAGTAGAAAATGTTTATGCTGGTTATATTAAAGATTTGAACATCTTACAAGGCATAAATTTTAAAATTGACACCTCTGAGTTAGTAACTGTAATCGGTCCTAATGGAGCAGGAAAATCTACCCTTGCGAAGACTATTTTTGGGTTATTATCACCAAATCAGGGTAAAATTATCTTTAAAGGGGAAAATATTGCTGGATTAAAGCCAAATGAAATCGTTAAGCGAGGTATGTGCTATGTGCCACAAATTGTTAATGTTTTTCCCCGTCTCACCATTGAAGAAAATTTAGAAATGGGTGCTTATACATTATCTGGTTCAACAAAAAAGCAAAAAGAGATAATATATACTATGTTCCCTAAATTGAAAGAAAGGGCAAAACAAAATGCCGGCACATTATCAGGAGGTGAAAGACAAATGTTAGCTATGGGTAGAGCTTTAATGTTAGACCCCGATTTGTTATTGTTAGATGAACCATCAGCCGCACTTTCTCCTATTTTGGTGAATCATATTTTTGAACAAATAAAAGCAATTAATGTCACAGGTAAGGCTATAGTTTTAGTGGAACAAAATGCGAAAAAAGCTTTAATGATGGCACATCGTGGTTATGTGTTGGAAAGTGGGAAGGATGCTATTGAGGGTAAAGGAGAAGATTTACTAAATAATCCTCAAGTAGCTGAATTATATCTCGGTGTCAGTCATTAGAGTTTTTTTCACCTCAACTTTTTTAATAATTATTGTACACTAACTTCAATAGCTTCTAAATTTCAGTCATTTAGCTAACATGAATGAAGAATTAGGAGACAACAAGAATTATAAAATTAAGAAATTTTAAGAGATGAGGAAACAACCAAAATGGTAGCTAAAATAAATGTTAAATACTTAAGTGTTTTGATTACAATAAAAGGAGATTATCTAAACTTTATCTAAACTTTATATTTATTCCTCAAATTTACTTAAGCATCAGCCATGTCAAATTCTTTAGCACAACCTCATAAAGCTCATATTGCAATCGTCGAAGATGACAAAGGCAGACGAGAAATTCTCCTGAGAAAAAGTAAATACTCTATTGGCAGGGCACAACAGTCAGATATTAGAATTCACTCCCCCTTCGTTTCCCGTTATCATGCTACGATGGTTAGACAATTTGATAATCAAGGTTATGCTTATTATGAGATTTTAGACGGAGATGGTACGAATAATTTTAGTGCTAATGGTCTTCTTATTAACGGCAGAAAAGTAACCAATCAACATTTAAAAAATGGTGATAAAATTGTTTTTGGACCACAAGTTTGTTTAATTTATCAACATACTCAACGAGATATTTTTCCTTCTTTACCTCTTGATGATCCTTTTGATATTACCTTAATTGATCCAGCGATGATGCTTAGTGAGTGTGAAGATTAAAAATTATTTTAGATCAAATTTTATTCAAGAACGATCAGAAAAATTTTTCCCCAATACTCAAACAAAGGTATATTTTTAGTAACTATAAAGTTTTTAAATTTATGGGTATTTTTGATTAAGAGAATTTTTTATCTCGACTAATTTCTGTTGATTATCTATAGGATTTCTTGGTTTCGGTAAATCATTATTAGGCCAACCTTCTATATCACTACACACACAATCTCCAG
>NZ_VRZC01000178.1 GCF_016743215.1 Geminocystis sp. GBBB08 | reverse complement strand
CCATTATTTATACTATTTTTAGCCTTCTTTTGTTCTGATGAAGACGATACTCAAATTTTCTCTTATCATTATTTATTTTCTCCCACAGGCTTAGCAAAACAAAGCTTAATAGAAAGTGGAAAAGTATCATTTCCAAAACTGTTTAATAAATTATTAGATGAATCTTTACTTCCTAATCAATTCAGAAAATGTCTTTCTACTATTTATTATGAAGCATTTATTTTACATCAATATGAACTAGAAGATCTCCTCTTTAAGTTTAGAGAAAAAACTAAAGAATCTCAAGCCCAAATCTTCAAAAATTCAACACTAATGACTGGCAATAAAAAAATAAGAGATTACAGAAAAAGGAGACTTTAAATTCCTAATTCCTAATTCCTAATTTCTAATTCCTAATTATTTTACCGCCATGATTTATTTTCTAAATCCCTAACTTGACGCTCTAATCGATCAATTCTTCCTCTTAATTCATCTATTTCGGACTGTCTAGGTTCGCCCAAATCTTGTAACACATTACGAATTTGACGTTCCATTTGAGCTTGAATATTACTTTGATCTGACTGAATTTGTTGTATTAAATCATCGACAATACCCTTAGCTTGATCAGGATTTATTTTACCCTCTTTTACCCATTGTTCACTTGCTTCTTTAATTTTTTCTGCCGCTAGGGAAGTAGTGCCTACGCCAATCATTAATAACTGTTTGAGCCAATCGTTGTTATTATCCATAGTATTTTTATGATCAATTTTTAATTATTCTGTTATTCTATTTATTTTGACATTCTTCCTACCACTAAATTACTAATTATATTAGGATGTTCTAACTTAAATTTGATTTTTAGTATTGCGTGGTTTTATTCTTGGGTTAATATATATATACTTCTCCAATAATTATGATTTTCCACAGTAAATCAGGCTTCTAAATTTCTACCCGATGTTGAATCAATACAGAAATTAAACCTTATCAGATAGACCTAAAACAAATAAACTAAAAAGTGTGCCACTATTCCATAAACTATGTAAAGTTATAGATGCTAATAAACTGCGAGATCGAGTGTAAACTATTCCTAGAATTATGCCTAAAGTAGCTAAAGGTATGGTTTCTGCTAAACTTAAATGTGCCACCGCAAAAAGAATCCCACTAGCTACTATTGCACCCCAAACTGGGAGATAACGGGTAAGAGAAGGAAGCAAAAAACCTCGAAACATAATTTCTTCAAAAATAGGTGCGGCAATAGAAGCAGTGATGAAAAAGATAGCTAAAGCAAATTTATCTTGAGATTCTAAAGCTAATAATAACAATGGGTTACTCCCTCCTTTTCCTTGCCATAATTGTTGATTGATAATTGACACGAAAAAGATACAAGGAATCGCCACTAAATAGCCTCCAATCCCCCATAAATACCATTTTTTATTCGTCAATTTAAACCAACCTTCGGGTAACGGGAAAAAAGATTTTAAAGATAGGTATAAAACTAATAAACCTCCTCCAGCCATGAAAAAATAACTAGCTAATACATATAAAGCCTTGCCTTTGATGTTTAAACTATTAGGATTAAAACCACTCAACCCAAAAAATATTGGTAATAAAACTTGACTAAGAAAGAAAAAACCAACGATGAATACTTGCCAAATAATTTCCCAATTCCAAGGAGATTCCCATATTTGATTATAATTAATAGCTAAGATTGAGGTTTCTTTTTTGATAGCCAATTGAATAATTAAGAAAATAATTAAGCCGACACCAATTAAGCCTCCCATAACAGGAATTATGCTTAATATAAATAACCAATAAACAGCTTTTTCTGCTAATATTCCTAATTTTAATTGAACTTCTGCTAACTTAACTTTATCATTTTTATTTTCGTATAATTGAGCTAAAGTATTTAATTGGAACCAACCATCTAATTTTTTATTAACAATTTCTTCTAATTTATCATCAATTTGTGTTTCTTTATTCCAAATTTTAGTTAACGTAATTTTTAATTCCTCATCATCAATATCTGACAAATAGTCATTTGCTTTAGTTAAGTTATTCTCTTTTGCTGATATAATTCCTAACTTAATATTAAAATCATTAACTAATTTTTGATACTGTTGAATATTTTGTTTTAATTGTTGTCTTGGGCTTTCGGAAGCCATTACCTTTTCACTAGCTAAAAAAGATTTATTTTTAACCTCAAAATTATGTAAAGAATCTTCTGTCACTTTTAAGGCTTTTTCATATTGACTTTGCGCCAAACTATAAGGATTCGTGCCAATTAAACCCTGCGCAATATTACCAACATTACCACTATCTGATATTAAGGGATTAGAAGATTGATTCAAAGATGAGGCGTTGAGAATCAAATTTGTCTGATATAATTCTAGCTGAGATTGTACTTGAGGTTCACCCAAACTTTGACTGAGGGCAAAAAAAACACTGTACATTGACAATACCGTAAGAATAGCCAATAGCGATCGCTTCCAATTCATCATTTGATTAATAACAGTTTATCTTATAATAGTACTGTAAGTTGTGACATTATTACATACTTTGTCATCGAGAATCTTTATTAGATTTAACAAAATTTTAGCTGATATAGAACCATAGCTCAACCAAAAACAACAAAATTAAATCATTTATTAAAGGAGGAGATTATGCTTGAATCAGTAATTTATCAAGATATATTACAGAAAGGGGAAAAACGAGGTAAACAAATTGGTGAGCTTAGAGGTGAGCAAAAAGAAGCTTTTATGTTTCTTCATCGTCTTTTAAATCGCCGTTTTGGAGAAATAGATTCATCAATGATTGAGCGTCTGAGAGTCTTGCCGAAAGAAGAATTGGAAACTTTGGGAGAGTCTTTATTTGATTTGTCAGAATTAACTGATATAGAAGCATGGCTTAATCAATTATTACCAAATACTGACGATAATAAAACAAAAACGACATAGGGACTTGGAAATTAAGCCCCTAAACGTTAATAGTTGATTGTTGATAGTTAATGTTGATAGTTAGGTATAATTATAGCAAGATTTTTTTTGGTTGTCAAACCGATGATTTTAATAATTAAAAATAAAATCAATTCTGTTCAAAAAAATCATCAATTTGTTTGACTTTTTAACGGACTACCCTACTTTTGAAAAAGTAGATTATTTTTACTTAAAAATATTGATAAATATTTCAAAAATTCCTCAGGTTTTTATCATTTTCTCAAGATAAAATAAAATAATTAATTACAAATATAAAAAACATAAAAAAATGACCAAAGAATATGATTTAGTTATTATTGGAGGTGGATCTGGAGGATTAGTAGTTGCAAGTGCTGCCGCACAATTAAAAGCAAAAGTCGTCTTAGTGGAAAAGCATCGTTTAGGAGGTGATTGTCTTTGGTATGGTTGTGTACCAAGTAAGTCTTTGATTCATGCTAGTAGAATCGCTTATCAGGTGCAAAATAGTCATAATTTTGGTATTTATAATGACAATCTGCAAATTAAATTTTCAGAAGCTATTAACCATGTACAACAAGTAATTAGTACTATTGAACCAAATGATTCCCCCGAAAGATTTAGAGGGTTAGGAGTAGATGTGATTTTCGGAGATGGTGCGTTTATTGATGAAAATACCTTTCAGGTTAACCAAAAGCAATTTAAACCTCGAAATTTCGTCATTTCTACCGGCTCAAGCCCTAAAATCCCTGATATTCAAGGTTTATCAGAGGTTGGATTTATCACTAATGAGCAGGTTTTTTCTTTGACACAGTTACCTAAATCGATAATTATAATGGGTGGTGGTGCGATCGCCTGTGAGTTAGGACAAGCATTAAGAAGATTAGGTGCACAGATAACGATCATAGCTAGTAGAAATCAACTTTTGCCCAAAGAAGACTCAGAAGCCGCAAAAATCATCGAAAATCAATTAATCGAGGAAGGTATTAGGATAATTAAGTCAGGGAAGGCAGAAAAAGTAGAATTAATTGAAGGAAAAAAAGTTGTTTTTGTCAAGGGTGAAAAATTAATTGCTGAGGAAATTTTAATCTCCATTGGGCGCACTCCTAATCTTAAATCTCTCAATTTAGAAAAAGCGAAAGTTAAGTATAATAATCAAGGAATTGAAGTTAATCATAAATTGCAAACCAGCAATAAAAAAATTTATGGTTGCGGAGACGTTATCGGCGGTTATCAATTCACCCATGTAGCAGGATATGAAGCCACAATTATTTTACAAAACGCTCTTTTCT
Organism: Geminocystis sp. GBBB08; assembly: GCF_016743215.1. Lineage (GTDB taxonomy): Bacteria > Cyanobacteriota > Cyanobacteriia > Cyanobacteriales > Cyanobacteriaceae > Geminocystis. The sequence continues at coordinate 3,242 of NZ_VRZC01000178.1, read as the reverse complement.
TTCCCACAAAAAAGGTTGATTATCGAGTCATTCCTTGGGCAACTTTTACTTCTCCAGAATTGGCAAGGGTTGGCATGAATGAAACTCAAGCGAGAAAATTTTATGGAGATAATATTATAATTCTAAAACAAGAAATTAAAGAAGTTGATCGAGCGCAAACAGAAGGAAATATAAAAGGTTTTTCTAAGATAATTGTTACTTTAAAAGGCGATATTTTAGGAGCAACTATCATTGGAGAATCAGCCGGAGAATTAATTCATGAAATTGTTTTAGCGATGAAAAATAATCTTAAAGTAACAGCTTTAACAGGTATTCATATTTACCCAACTTTAAGTGAAATTAATAGTAAAACAGGACTACTTTTCACTAAACAAAAATATGCAAAAAATCAAGGCTTACAAAATCTATTAAGTAAATTTTTTAGTTTTCGCCGTTGGTTGGGATTTTAGGGCATCATAAGTGAGTGAGTAAAATTAATTGATGCCTTTTATTTTTCTCATAGCTATGTTAACAATCAGTAACAAGGAGTAACAAGGGGTAACAAGGAGTTTAAACCCCTTGCCTTGCATTGTCTCTATCTCAAAAATATAAGTTTAAATTAAGGAATAATTAAAGAAATTTTCCCTATTACAGAACCCTTTTCAATAATTTGATGTGCCTTAGAAACTTCTGCTAAAGGAAAAGTTTGCTCAAGATGTATTGTTAATTTTCCTTCATCAAACCATAGCGCACATTGTTCTAAAATTTCTCTTTGATGTTTTAATGACTCTGATAAATTCATTAATGCAGGTGTTAACATTAACTCCAAACTAATTCTTAAATTACGATTACGAGCAATTTTTAAACTTTCAATATTACAGTTAGGTTCAAGAATTGTCACCACATCACCATAAACTTTAACGGCTTGACAAGTATCAAAAAAAGTCTTTCCTCCAACGGTATCAAAACCAACATCAACCCCTTTGCCATGAGTCAAATCCATAATTGCAGAAATAAAATTTTGTTGGTTATATAAAATAGGATAATCTGCACCCAACTTACGCACTAATCTTTCTTTATCTGAATTACTAACGGTTGTAACTATTTTTGCACCTTTAAGTTTTGCCAGTTGAATTGCAACATGACCAACTCCACCAGCACCACCATGAATCAAAATGGTATTTTCAGAATTTAATTGTACTCTGTCATATAATGATTCCCACGCTGTTATTAAAGCTAATGGTGCAGAGGCGGCTTGGGCAAAAGATAATGATTTTGATTTCATTGCAACATAATCTTCTTCAATAACGGCATATTGGGCGTAATTTCCTGTATTTGGTTTCCCTAAACCACCCGCACAAAAATAAACTTCATCACCACAGTTAAACCTTGTGACTTTTTTCCCTATGGCAACTACAACTCCAGCACCATCACATCCTAAAATTGTTGATGATGATTCGGGATAAAATGTGCCACGACTACGAATTTTGGTATCAATGGGGTTAACTCCAGCGGCTTTTAATTCCACTAAAATTTCTGTAGGGGTTGTTATTTGTGGAGTAGGAATTTCCGTTAATTGAAGTACATTAACATCTCCTGCTTTTGTCATTAAAACTGCTTTCATAATAATCCGAGTAATAATTAATCAATCTCATCATCTTTTAAGATGAATTTTATTATAATCGCTAGTCAGAAAATGTTAATAACAAAAACAGAAGAAGACAGAAAACTATATGAGTTTTAGCTTATCAACTAATTTATCTACCCCCAACGGTTATAGAATCAACTTTGATATGAGGTTGCCCAACAGTTACATATACGCTACCACTAACCGAGCCACAAAAACCTGCCGCTAATCCTAAATCTTGTGATGACATAGAAATTTTCGTCATGATTTCTTTTGCTTCACCGATAAGGGTTGCACCTTTTAAAGGTTTAGTTATTTTACCGTTTTCGATAAGGTAGGCTTCATCCACACTAAAGTTAAACTCCCCCGTAGCACCAACGCTTCCACCCCCCATTTTTTTACAGTAAATCCCTTTATCTACCGAAGCAAATACTTCATCTAAGGTATATTTCCCCCCAGCAATATAAGTATTACGCATACGAGATGCGGCGGCAAAACTATAGCTTTGTCTTCTGCCACTTCCAGTGCGAGGATGCCCAGTGCGTATTGCTCCAGCCCGATCTGCCAAAAAGTTCTTTAAGATGCCATTCTCAATTAAAAGAGTGCGTTGTGGTGGCATTCCTTCATCGTCCATATCGATACTTCCAAAGGCATTTTCCGATAAGCCTTCATCCCATGCCGTCAAGTTTTCATGGGCAATTTTTTCTCCTTTTTTATCAATAAATGGTGTACTTTTTTTTTCAATTTGAGTAGTTTCTAATAAATGCCCACAGGCTTCATGGAAAATTACACCTCCGAATTGGTTAGCCATGATAATAGGGTATTGCCCTGATTCTATGTAATCGGCATACAACATTTTACCTGCTGATTCCGCTACTTCTTCGGCTACATTTTCATAATTCCATTTCCTTAAAAAATCAGGATTACTGGTGTCACCGTCTCGTTTCCCAATCGAAGATCTATGTTCTCCATCAGCACATAAAAGGTTATAACCAACGGATTGAGTTAAGCGAATATCTCGAGCAAATGTACCATCGCTAGAGGCAACTAAAACTTCTTGCCAGTCACGAAAATAAGTAGCACGGCGAGATTGTACATGATTGGCTTTTTGATTTAATCTATGGTTAGCAGATAGCAAAATTTCCCCCATTTCTTGCATATTGCTACAGTTACTTAACCATGTTTCTTTATTTTTACTGACGGCGTAATCTCTAAACATTTCAAGGTTAATTTCAGGAATAAATGCACTTCCTTGAGGTAAATTTAAGCCTAAAATAGACAATGCTTTCTCTAAGGCTTGTTTTAATCCTGAAAAAGTAATATCATTGGTGCTAACATAACAGTCTTGTTTCCCTCGAAACACTCTTACTCCTGCACCAGTGGAGAGTCTTGGAGTTATGCTAGTGATAGTATCATCTTCAGCTAAACAGCTAATATAATTAGCTTTTTCCAAGAAAAATTCGACAAAATCTGCCCCGGCTGCCCTTCCCAAACCTAATAATGTGGATAAGGGTTTTTCCCATGTTAAGTCAAATCTATCAATATTGGGATGATAGGATAAGTTAGGTATTTCACGGGAGATTAACAAAGTTGGTGACATATTTTTATCTTATTTCGTTTTGCTGGTTTATTTTTT
>NZ_VRZC01000177.1 GCF_016743215.1 Geminocystis sp. GBBB08 | reverse complement strand
AATCGAGATCTTAATGGGGCGATCAACATATTTTTTAATTCCCTGTTTTTACAGGGCTGTCTCGGCTAATAGACTGTGTTTTAGGAATATAAAAGATTATTCAATTATATTCATTAAAAATTAGCACGAATAGCATCAGTATCAGAATGAGCATACTCGGGATTATCTTCTTTTGCCAATTGGCTGTAAAGGGAATCTAAAGTTCCTAATTATTAATAATTCCCATCAAAGTCGTAGTTGATTTAAAATTATCATTTAGCCAACAACCCACCTCAATTTGTAGATATTTATTTTTACCTATTTTTGTGACTTTATCCGCTATTCGATACCAATAAGTTTCTTGTTTAAGAGTATTATTTTCATCGCCCACTGAACCAAAACAACTATATTCAAAATCTAACATTTTCCCTAAATCTAGGTTAGATAATCCTACTTCAATTATCTCAAAAGGAAAATTTACCCATAAATTCCAGACACTCCAACCTTTTTCCTTTGTAAGAGGAGGAGAGGTTTTATTAAAATTATCACTTATAGAAAAACTAGGTAAAATTAAGCTATTGGTAAATAAAATCAATAAAGAAAATACCCTAATAAAAGAGATAAATTTAACCATAAAAATGATTTATTAAAAAGAGGAAATATAGAAACTATGTTAATTTTTTGTGCTAAATATTCTGTTTCTGACAATTATACTAAAAGCAAATAAAAAACCCCCTCAAAAAAGGAGGCTTACAATATTTTGATTAATTGTTTAGGATAGTTCAATTAACCTAAAATTGCTTTAGCTGTAGCTACCACATTATCAACAGTAAAACCGAATTTCTCCATAACTATATCACCGGGGGCTGACGCACCATAAGTATTAATACCAATACTTACACCTTCATCGCCCACAAAACGTTCCCAACCGTAGGTAACACCTGCTTCAACGGAAACACGTTTTTTAATGGCTTTGGGTAATACAGATTCTTTGTATTCTGCATTTTGCTTGTCGAATAACTCAACACAGGGGATGGAAACTACACGAACTTTCAAGCCTTCAGCTTTTAATTTTTCGGCAGCTTTAACACAAAGTCCAACTTCACTACCTGTTCCGATTAAGATTAAATCTAATTCTTCAGGTGCAAATCCACAAGCAACTACATAACCGCCTTTGGCTACTGCATCAATAGACGAACCAGCTAAGTTGTCTAAGTTTTGACGGGTTAAAGCTAAGAGGGAAGATGTTTTCTTACTTTCGATCGCAACTTTGTAAGCTCCAGAGGTTTCATTGCCATCGGCTGGGCGGAAAACGAGTAAATCAGGAATTAAACGTAAGGATGCAACCTGTTCGACTGGTTGGTGAGTTGGGCCATCTTCACCTAAGGCGATGGAATCATGAGTCATAACCCAGATAACTTGCGCTTCGGAAAGAGCTGAAAGGCGGATGGAGTTTCTCATGTAATCAGTGAAGATTAAGAAAGTTGCACCGTAAGGAATTAAACCTGTATTATGGAGGGAAATACCGTTACAAATTGCCCCCATAGCGTGTTCTCTGACACCAAAATGAACGTTACGGTTTTCGTAAGCACCTTTTTGGAAATCACCTGAAACCTTTAATTGAGTTAGGTTAGAGTGAGTTAAATCTGCCGAACCACCAATCAATTGAGGTAAAACTGTAGAAATAGCATTCAAACAATTTTCAGAGTGTTTACGACTTGCTAAGGGTTTATCTTCAGGAGTGTAAGGAGGTAACACATCAGCCCAATTTTCAGGAAGTACGCCCGAAATAATGGCTTCAAATTCTGTCGCTTCGGTAGGGTATTTAGTTTTATAAGTAGCGAGAGTTTGATTCCATTCTGCTTCTAAACTTGCACCTTTTTCGATGGCTTTGCGGAAGTGACTATAAGCATCTTCAGGTACGACAAAAGGATCATAATTCCAACCTAAATTGTTACGAGTAGCTTCTACTTCATCAGCACCTAAAGCCGCACCATGTACACCGGCAGTATTTGCTTTTTTAGGAGAACCATAACCGATGGTAGTGGTAACTTTGATCATGGTAGGTTTATCAGTAACAGATTTTGCCTCAACAATAGCGGCGGCGATGGCATCTAAATCTGTATTACCATTTTTTACATGAAGAACGTGCCAACCGTAAGCCTCGAAACGCTTAGAAACATCTTCGGTAAAAGCAATATCAGTAGAACCATCAATAGAAATGTGGTTATCATCATATAAAGCGATCAGTTTGCCTAAACCCCAATGTCCTGCTAAAGAAGCCGCTTCACCAGAAATACCTTCCATATTACAACCATCACCGAGAATAACATAGGTGTAATGATCAATTAAAGTAACATCAGGTTTGTTATATTTAGCCGCTAAATGAGCTTCTGCTAAAGCTAAACCCACACCATTAGCGATACCTTGCCCCAGAGGACCCGTAGTTACTTCAACACCAGAAGTTACGAAGTTTTCAGGGTGTCCGGGAGTTTTAGATTTCCATTGACGAAATTGTTTAATATCATCAATACTGACACTATCATAACCGTATAAGTGTAATAAAGAGTATTGAAGCATAGAACCATGACCAGCAGAAAGCACAAAGCGATCACGGTTAATCCACTGAGGATTTTTGGGGTTAAATTTGAGGAATTGATCCCAGAGTACAAAAGACATCGGAGCAGCACCCATAGGTAAGCCGGGGTGTCCAGATTTAGCTTTTTCGACACCGTCAATGGAGAGGAAACGAATTGCATTAATGCAGAGTTCTTGAATAGATTGGGTTGCAACCACCATAATGAATTTTTTTGAGTTGATTTAATTAAATATAAATGTTTGAACAATTACAGATTATTTTCTCATTGTTGAGTAGAGATAGCAAGTTTTAACCATTAACAATTAATTTTGCCACTAGATTATCTAATATTCACGAATGACAAAAATTTGTATCGCCGATTTGAGTTGATTTTGCTTTTGTACACAAATAAGGCGATTTTGTAAGTCCTCAAGGGGGGAAAACCCTACAAAACAAGTTCGGTTGAGTATGTTACAATAATTGCTAAAAAGACAATTTTTCTAGTGTAACATTTCTCTAGTCTTAAGAGTCTCCCTAGTCTTGTCTTCACCCAAATATAAAAAACCTGCCCTTGTAAGAAGTTGCGGACTAGGGGCTATTAATGTTTCCGAAATGCTAAAGTAACATTATGCCCACCAAAACCGAAGGAGTTAGACAAAGCCACATTTACCGTTACTTTGCGACTTTCATTCGCTACATAGTCTAAGTCACACTCATCATCAGGATTTTGTAAGTTGATAGTTGGCGGTACTTGATCATTGACGATCGCCAAAACTGTTGCTACGGCTTCAATACCACCAGAGCCACCTAATAAATGCCCTGTCATGGACTTAGTCGAACTTACAAGAATATTATAAGCATTATCCCCTAAAGCTCCTTTAATTGCTTTTGTTTCAGTGCTGTCATTAGCTGGAGTACTTGTGCCATGGGCATTGACATAATTAATATCAGAGGGGCTTAAATTACCATCTTTTAAAGCTAGTTTCATTGCTTTAGTCGCTCCTAATCCTTCAGGTACGGGGGAAGTCATGTGGTAAGCATCACAAGTCATACCATAACCTACTATTTCAGCGTAAACTCTTGCACCTCTTGCCAAAGCATATTCTCTTTCCTCTAAAATCAGGATACCGCAACCTTCACCCATGACAAAACCATCACGATCTTTGTCGAAGGGACGACTAGCTGTTTGTGGACTATGATTACGGGTAGATAAAGCCTTCGCCGAAGCAAAACCAGCCATGGCTAAAGGAGTAATAGCCGCCTCTGTGCCACCGCAAATCATCGCTTTAGCATAGCCACTTTGAATGAGACGAAAAGCATCCCCAATGCCGTTTGAACCAGCGGCACAAGCGGTTACAGAGCCAGAAGTAGGACCTTTTGCACCCACATGGATAGCCGTTAAACCGGCCGCCATATTAGAAATCATCGTTGGTAAAAGAAAAGGGGTAACTCTACCCGGTCCTTTCGTTAATAATACTTCGTTTTGTTCTTCCATCACACTTAAACCGCCTACCCCAGTACCAATGACAATACCTACATCATCTGCGTTATCCTCATTGATCACTAAATTAGCATCTTTTAAAGCATCTTTACTAGCAGCTACGGCGAATTGAGAAAATCTTGCCATCCGTTTGGCTTCTTTACGATCCATGTATAATAAAGGATCAAAATCTTTTACTTCCCCAGCGATTTTACAAACATGATTAGTGGTATCAAAACAAGTAATTAAACCGATACCGTTACGCCCTTCTCTTAAACCTTGCCAATAAGAGTCTAACGTGTTACCTATAGGGGTTATTGCTCCTAAACCAGTAACAACAACTCTTTTATTTTGTAAATTAGTCATAATACTTTATATATAAAAAACATCTACTTTTTACAGCAGAAACAATTTATCGAATTTATTTTAATATTTTTTGGGTAATATTTTTGACATACTAAAGATTTTCTTGCAAAGACGCAAAGAAGCAAAAATCTCTCTATCTTTTTTTTCCTCTGCTATCAATACCAGCAATTTAGATAACCAAAAAAAGCCATATATGAATTTACTTAAATTTGGTTATCATCAATGCCATTAAATATTAATTAAGCAACCGCTTGAGTTTTGCTCTCAATATGATTAACCGCATCTCCCACAGTGGTGATTTTTTCTGCTTCCTCATCTCCAATTTCAATTTCAAAGGCTTCTTCTAAAGCCATTACTAATTCTACAACGTCTAAAGAATCTGCATCTAAGTCATTTACAAAATTAGCTTCAGGAGTTACACGATCTATTTCAACGTCTAATTGTTCGACTACGATTTCTTGTACTTTTTTCAATATTTCTTGGTTCATATTTCTTTGAATATCAGTTTTATTTATTAATCCGCTTGTTATTTTCACCTTAATTAAGGAAACAAAATCAATACAAGACGGTGTGACTGTTTTTTAGTTTACATTTTTTTGGTAAGCAATTAATAATAATATCTCAAAAGGTACAAGTTGACTAAAATAGGTTAATGGTTCACATTTCTGTCTCCTTGCAGGAAAATTGGAGCCTTTAATGAAGCAGTTTAACTATTGACAAAGAGAAATTATAGTCTGTAGATCGAACAGAAGGAGTTAAAATCTAAAAAGAATCAATTGTTAAAATCTTAACAAAAATGTCACAATTGTGTAATAATCACCACCAAATAAAAAGAAACCAGCAATAAAAGACACATCTAGCTTAACTGCATAGTTTTGCACAGATTTAGTTCACCCCTTATTTAGATACTTATGAAATACTTTTTTTTAGCAGATGGATGGACTTATAATCGAATTTGGGAAAGGAGTGGTATTTGGAATGAAAATGCTTGGCGCCGAAAACCTCATATTAAATGTTTACCTCTGGGAATGATCGAAAATAATCAAGTTTTATGGTTACATGAAGTAGAAGAAATTATTATGATGGTGGAAGTTATCCCAGTGAATGAAAATGCCAAGGTATCTTCTAATATTGGTCAAGTAATGTTAAAAAGATTAATAGATACAGAACAAGTAATTCAATCTCTCCTCAACGCACAACAGATTTTTAAGTCATCGTAAGCATTATTAATTGAGGTTTGCTGAAAAAGTATTTTGATGAGGATGGGTAATGGGATGGCCGCCCCTTGTTAGAATTAGAGTATGTAATTGTAAAATACTTACCTATTTTTTGAGTAAACAAAGAGTTTAAACCCCTTACTAAAACTGCGCTTTTTTTGTTGATGTAGTGTATATAAAACCTTTATTTTTATAGCTTCCTGATTCCCAACAGCAGATCCTCATTATTCATTTTTAATTCATATACATCCTCAATTACTTTTACCCACCCTTGTGCTAAAGATTCTAAAATGCACTGCCCTTTTTCTTTAGAGGCTACCGTTGCGTCACCCATAACACCAGTTTTACTGACGTCTCTGGTTAACCATGCAAATGGCAAATTTCCTTCCATCGACAATAAACTGTTAGGTGCTAAATTTCGGGGATATTCTTTGATGGCTAAATCCATTTTTACCTGATTTGGTAATAAAGCTAACATCAAACTTGTTTCAGCATCTCCCGCATGAATACCTAATTCTCTCTCCTCCTGTGTTAACAAATCATTGGTAATATTCGGTACTTTCCAAGTGAATAAGGGAAAAACTGCTAAATCTGGAAACTTTTGATGTAAATCTCGTGCGACAATTTCCATTATTTGTGGTTGTCCTCCATGAGAATTCATTAAAATTAATTTACGAAAACCTGCTTTATAAATACTTGTCGCTGTTTCTTCTATCAAAGAATATAATGTAGTTGCTAATAAACTAATTGTCCCAGCAAAGCCTTCATGCTCATTGGATTTACCATAGTAAAGGGTAGGTAAACCGTAGGCAGGAATCTCTGGATTTAGTAAACTTAAAGCCTTTCCTAAAACTCCCTGACTGATAGCCGAATCGACAATTAAAGGTAAATGATAACCGTGTTGTTCAACGGCGCCAATAGGTTGAATAATGACTGTATTTTCTTTTTCTGTCATCATCTCAATTTCTTGCCATGTCAAATAAGCAAAAAATCTTTCGGGAGGAATAAAACCATGAATCATAGATTTAATAAATAAAAAAAGAACAGAGAACTATTAATTTATTATTACTCGGCAAATACGCCAATCGGGTAATATTTTTGCCCCTATTTTCTCATAAAAATTAATAGCTGATTGATTCCAGTCTAAAACGCTCCATTCTACTCTACCAAAATCTCGATCTTTTGCTAAATTGATCAAGTAATTTAATAAAGATTTACCGATACCTTGAAAGCGATATTCAGGTAAAACAAATAAGTCTTCTAAGTAAATTCCGGGTTTAGTTAAAAAAGTGGAATAATTAGTAAAAAATAAGGCAAAACCAACAGATTTATGATCCAATTTTGCGATAATTGCTTCAGCATAAACAGGATTACCAAATAAATGTTTTTCTAAATTTTTGATGTTTCCTGTCATTTGATGAGATAATTTTTCATACTCTGCTAAACATTTAATTAAGTTAAATAAATTCTCGACATCGTTAATCGTTGCTCGATGAATATTAAGATTATTATTCGCCATAAATATTGATAATAAATAAAAAAATTAAGAAAAATCTTTGTTATAAAAGCAGTGCAAATATTAAAATTCGATTCCTGCTTGTGCCTTAATTCCTTGCTCTTTAAAAGGGTGTTTGATTAACTTCATTTCTGTCACTAAATCTGCCATTTCTATTAACTCAGGTTTTGCTCCTCTTCCTGTTAAAATAATATGGGTATCTGCTGGTTTTTCCGCTAAAGTTTTTAATACCTCTTCTAAGTTTAAATAATCTAATTTTAACGCAATATTAATTTCATCTAATAATACTAATTTATATTCAGGATTAAGAATAAAATTTCTTGCTTTTTCCCATGCTTTACTTGCTGCTAAAATATCCTTTTCTCTATCTTGAGTTTCCCATGTAAAACCTTCTCCC
>NZ_VRZC01000176.1 GCF_016743215.1 Geminocystis sp. GBBB08 | reverse complement strand
TCAAATTTACTAATTTAAAGTTTCGATTTATTTCATATTATTAAATATGACCTCGATCGATTGATCTACAACAGTTGCAGAATCTATAAATTGCAAGTGTTTGCGGAGTTTGACAAAAGAGGGCTATGAAAGGTAGGAAAAAGCGGATTTGGAAACAGAGAAGAGGTAAACGTTTGAGTCAAGGCAAAGGGTTTAAACCCCTTGTTAGGAGTTAGGGAAAAATGTAAGTTAAATGCGTTTTAGCTTAGTAAAGTCTTTGAACTAAATTTTATCAAGGTAATAGTGTTGAATTAATGTTAAAAAGAATAGATATAAGTTGGAAAAATAATTTTTGGGTACGAATATTTTTAATTATTTTTTCTTTAATTATTTCTTGTTTATTCTTATTAGTTAGAATACCGGGTTTAGAATTAATAGGTATCACACCTAATTGGTTATTAATTTGGTTAGTGGTATGGAGTGTTAAAAGAAATTTATGGCAAAGTATGGTTGCCGCAATTTGTTTAGGGTTAATTTGGGACAGTTTAACAGGATTTTTGCCTTCTCATATTTTAGGGTTAATGATTGTCGCATTATTTACTAGTAATGTTTATCAAGATAAGTATGTTAAAGAAGACGTAATTTCGGTGACTTTAATTGTTTTTGGTATGGCGATTATTAACGAAACAATTATCGCTTTACAGTATAGTTTTCAAACTCAAATACCGTTAATTGATATTTGGTTAAATTATCAAAAAAATTCTTTAACGTCAGCAATAATTAGCAGTTTATGGACACCATTAATATACTATCCTCTCGATTATATTTTAAGTCCTTTACCTTATGAAAAATAAGAAAATATAATCTTGTATATAATTTTAAATAGTACTATACTAAACAGAGTAATTATTGTTTTATTGATCATGAAAAAATTAATTGTAGCCACCAGTAATGTTGGTAAACTCAAAGAAATGCAAGAATATTTAGAAGAATTTGACCTACAATTAGGATTAAAACCGTCAGAGTTAGAGATAGAAGAAACAGGGATGAGTTTTATGGAGAATGCGATACTAAAAGCCTCACAAGTATCTAAAATCTTAAATGAATGGTCCATTGCCGATGATTCTGGTTTAATGGTAGATGAGTTAAATGGACAACCCGGCATTTTTTCTGCTAGATATGGTAAAACAGATTTTGATCGTATTAATCGTTTATTAGGGGAATTAGAAGGTAAAAATAACCGTCAAGCAAAGTTTGTTTGTGCAGTGGCGATCTCCAATTCTAGGGGACAAATAATAATAAAAACTGAGGGTATTTGTGAGGGGGAAATATTGACAGAAAGAAGAGGAGAAAGTGGTTTTGGCTATGATCCTATTTTTTTTGTGCCAGAAATTAAGCAAACATTTGCACAAATGTCACCAGAATTAAAAAGAAAAATCAGTCATAGAGGAAAAGCCTTTGCATCCTTGACACCTTTATTAAAATCTTTACTTATTAGATAAAATAGCGACAATAATTGATTAACTTTGCACACCGGGACGAGAGAAATTTTGATTGAGATTAAAACTAACTGAACCATAATAAAGCAAATAAAAGTAAATAATAATAAATAAAAGAAAATGACAGAAAAAGAAGTAATAGGAATTGATTTAGGCGGAACTGCGATAAAATTAGGTAGATTTCTGGAAAATGGTACTTGTGTAGAATCCGTAACGATTGCGACTCCTCAACCGGCAACTCCCGAAGGGGTTATAGATGCTATCGCCGATATGGTGTTAAAGTTAAATTACAAAAACAAAGCTATTGCTTTAGGTATAGGAACTCCTGGACCTACGGATGCTCAAGGTAGAATAGCCTTAGTAGCCATTAATTTAAGTGATTGGAAGAATGTACCCTTAGCTGAGGAATTAGAGCTAAAAACGGGGTTAAAAACGATAATAGCTAACGATGCTAATTGTGCTGGATTAGGTGAAGCATGGTTAGGTGCAGGAAAAAACTATCAAAATATGATACTACTAACTTTAGGGACGGGAGTTGGAGGTGCAATAATACTCAATGGTAAGCTATTTACAGGACATTTAGGATCAGCAGGGGAACTAGGTTTAATCACCCTTAATCCTGATGGGCATAATTGTAATAGTGGTAATCAAGGATCATTGGAACAATATGTGTCGGCTACAGCAATTTATCGAGATACAAAAAAAACTCCGGCGGAATTAGGAGAATTAGCGGAAAATAATGATCTGTCTGCCTTGACATTTTGGCAGAATTATGGTAAGCAATTAGGTGCTGGATTAGCTAGTTTAATCTATATTCTCACACCCGAAGCTATCATTATTGGGGGAGGTGTCAGTGCTAGTAGTAAGTTTTTTCTCCCTTCCACAGAAACAGAGATTAATCGTCGAGTTTTACCTAGCTCTCGTGTAGGGTTAAAGTTAATGGTAGCTCAATTGGGTAATCAAGCGGGAATGGTAGGGGCGGCGAAATTAGCTTGGCAAAATTGTACATAAAGTACTCAAATTAATTGTATAAAGGCAAGGGGTTTAAACCTCTTGTTACCCCTTGTTACTATGGATTTAAGAAAAGGAAAATCCACAATTAATTTAGCTTACTCACTTAAACTACTAATCAAAGAAAAGGGATAAATCCCTTAATACAAACTACTTAAAATTTAGTTAATATTTATGTCGATAATTTATTTTTTACAAAAATTTATGTTAGACTGCAATTAATTGTTTTAGGCATCTATACTTGTGATTATTTTATTATCATTGGTCAATTGGTAAAATTATGTTTGTTTATCACATCGATGATCTCGCAAATCAAGGCATTATAAACATAGCAGAATCTGAGTTAATTGTTAAGGGACAAATCTTAGTTAAAGGTGTCTCAATATCAAAAAAACTCAGACAAATGGCTATTAATATTTGTGAACAGGAAGAACACGCTGGTAGAGTTTGTATAGCGATAGAAAGTCCAAATTATCTGACGATTTGGAAGCAAAAAATAGATGAGAAATTACACACACAAAAGAAAGTTGAAACTGCTTCTAGTATAGAGTTACCAACTAATTATGAAACTATAAATGCTGAATTAATCTCCGCTTGTCAGAAGGAATTATCTAAATATATAGGACCCATTGGTAAATTTATTGTTGATGATTTAGTTGCAGAAAATCCTCAGATAACTTCGGAAGATTTTGTTGATTTGGTTAGTGAGGAAATTCCCGATTTCTCTCAAAAAAAAGCATTTAGAAAATATTTTAGCCATATTTTAATTAATTAGGGATGCGTCAAAAAGAATTTTTATTTTGATGAGGGTAGCTATTAGCAGCTAGCTATCAGCTTAAATGACCAAAAATTTAATTTTTAGCTTAGTAGTGTTATTGAGTTAATATAAGCTTTTGTTTCAAAATCAAGTCAAAAATGTTTAGTTTTTCAACAAAAATTGTCAAAATGGCACACTTTTTTGTTAATGTAGTGTTGATTAACCCTTGATTCTTATAGTCTTGAGATTCCCAACAGCAGCGTAATTAAAGCCCTAATTAAAGTTTTACTTTTTCTGATAATTCTCACCTTTAAAAGAGGGATTAGAGGGAGAAAATCACCTAAATTATTCCTTTATTTTTGTTTCTGAGCTCGTTTAATTTTTTCATAGCTAACACAAAACTGGTTTTCATGCGAGAAAAAGAATCCGCCAATTCACCAATTTCATCTTGGGAAGATTTGGTAAATTCCACTTCTAAATCTCCTTGAGACACAACCTCGGCTATTTTTGTCATTTTTACCACAGGTTTTACTACAGTTTTTCTGAGCCAATAATTAATTAACAAAATTACACAGGCAAAAATTCCCAAAACTATAGACATGGTAAGGAAAAAAGAACGACGGGTACTCTCAATAACTGTACTAGCGGGTACAAATATAATTTGACTACCAATAATTTCATTTAGATGCCAGTTAAAGCCTCCTTGTGAACCATACCGCTTAATCATACTAGCTGGTGCAACATCAGGAGTAGAATGACAAACTAAACAACTAGATTTTTTGATTTGTAAAGGACGTGCAATATAAAAAATGTCTTGATTGTTACTTTTTCTAAAACCTTCTACAGATTTTGCTACTTTTCCTGAGCGAAAATTTTCGATAATTTGAGCTTCAAAATCATCAGCTTTATCTCTAGGATTAGTAGGATTCAAAGTTGCCTCTTTATAAAAGAATTGTTGATAATCTTTATTTTCTCGAAAATTTTGAAACACCTCTGTGGCAGAATAAGCCGGTACACTTTGAGGTAAAAATTCTTCTTCTAAACGAGATTGTAATTCTGGTTGAATCTGTGTACTTGTGTAATTACGAACTGAATTCATGGTATCCATTAAAATTAATGCTTGAGTCGTAATTTCTCTTTGTGTATTTTGATTTAACAAATTAGATAATGCTAAACCACTCAAAATACTACCAACAATAAAAATGAGCAGTAAAATAATACTTAATTTTTGTCCGAGTCTTAAGTTGTCATAAAATCTAAAAAGATGATTATTTTTGATATTCATATGTGATAATCTTTACTCAAATTGGTATTTCCTAATCTTGAATATAACTCAAAAAAATTGGTATCTAATTGAAAATATCTTTAAGAAATAATTAAGTTATCAAAATAATTGCAATGCACATCTGTTCTTACAATTTTTTGTGTTTCATGGGATAAAAAAACGCTCTAATTAAAAATTTTGGGAAAAATTAGTCAAATTGAGTAATTTCAGGACATAATAAATTATCAATTATTAAATTCGATTACTTATGTTGGCTAGAGTTTGGAGTGCCACCATTGTAGGCGTTGATGCTGTAAAAGTAGGGGTTGAAGTGGATGTGTCTGGTGGTTTACCCAAGATTACTGTTGTTGGTTTACCTGATACCGCCGTGCAGGAGTCAAGAGAAAGGGTAAAAGCAGCGATCAAAAATTCTGGTTTTGCTTTTCCCGTGCGTAAGATTACCGTTAATTTAACTCCGGCTGACTTACGAAAAGAAGGACCTAGTTTCGATTTACCCATTAGTATTGGTATTTTATCAGCTTCTGAACAAGTTGATCCCCGATTATTGGCCGATTATTTATTTTTAGGGGAAATGTCTCTTGATGGTAGTTTACGAGCCATAGCAGGAGTCTTACCGATGGCGGCAACGGCGGTAAAAATTGGATTTAAAGGCATGATTGTGCCAAAAGATAATGCCCAAGAAGCTGCTGTGGTGGAAGGAATAGAGGTTTATGGCTTGAGTAATTTAGATGAAGTCGCCCAATTTTTGCAACAACCTGAAAGATTCATACCTACAAAATTTAATTTGGAAACAGAATTTGAACCATTGTTCAACAATATCAATAATTTAAAAGACGTAAAAGGACAGAATCACGCTCGTAGAGCTTTAGAAATCGCCGCTTCTGGAGGACATAATCTTATCTTTGTAGGACCACCGGGAGCCGGAAAAACGATGTTGGCAAGGCGTTTACCGTCAATTTTACCGCCCTTAGATTTTCAAGAAGCGTTACAAGTTTCGCAGATTTATTCAGTGGCGGGATTACTTAAAGATAAAGGCTCATTAATACGAGAACGTCCATTTCGTAGTCCTCATCATTCTGCCAGTGGTGTTGCTCTTGTCGGTGGTGGGTCATTTCCTAAGCCTGGAGAAATTTCCTTATCTCATTTTGGCATACTTTTTCTTGATGAGCTAACGGAGTTTAAACGTAATGTATTAGAGTTTCTGCGACAACCTTTAGAAGATGGATATGTTACTATTTCTAGAGCTAGGCAATCAGTGGCTTTCCCTTCACAATTTACTCTCATAGCTTCCACGAATCCTTGTCCTTGTGGATATTTCGGAGATACTATTCAATCTTGTACTTGTTCACCACGACAAAGAGAACAATATTGGGCAAAATTATCGGGGCCTTTACTCGATCGCATAGATTTACAAGTTGTAGTGAGTCGCCTCAAACCTGAAGAAATGACGAGGCAAAAAATCGGGGAAACCTCAGAAGTAGTAAGAGAGAGGGTTTTAAAAGCGAGGGAAAAAGCTCAGCAAAGATTTAAAAGTGAGAATATTAGTTCTAATGCACAGATGCAATCTCGACATTTACAGAAATATTGTGTATTAGATGATGCTAGTCGTAGCCTTTTAGAAGGTGCTATTCGCAAATTAGGTTTATCGGCTCGTGCTATGGATCGTATTTTAAAAGTTTCTCGTACTATTGCCGATTTAGCTGGAGATGAACATTTAAAGAGTAATCATTTAGCAGAAGCGATACAATATCGTACTATCGATCGAATGCAATAAATAATGAGGAATGAGAAATTAGAAATTAGGAATTAGAAATTTAACTGTAAACTATAAATTATGGCTATTACTATTGAAGATAAAAAGCATTTTCATAACTTACAAAATCAATTAAAAAATTATTGGCAAGAAGGCGATATTTTAGAACAAGATGATCAAGATATTTTAGTGATACCTTCCTTTAGTATTGATCAAGAAGTTGGCAAAAAAGTTGTCGGTTTTTTACATTATGAAGAAAGACTTTTATTTTCTTTAATTCGCTTAAGAAATCCCCATACTCGCTTAATTTATATAACGGCTCAACCCTTGTCACCCATTGTTATTGATTATTATTTACAATTATTACCTGGCATTCCTTTTTCTCATGCTAGGGAACGTTTATTATTATTAACAACCTATGATGGATCATTAAAACCTTTAACACAAAAAATATTAGAAAGGCCTCGTTTAATTAATAAGATTAAAAACTTTTTACGCCCTAATAAAAGTTATATGGTATGTTTTAATTCGACTATTTTAGAACAAAAATTATCGGTAAAATTAAATATTCCTTTGTTGGCTTCTAGCCCAGAATTGTTATATTGGGGATCAAAAAGTGGTAGTAGAGAAATTTTTGCTCAATGTAATATTCTTCATCCTGATGGCAGTCCATTAGTTTATAATCTTGACGATTTAATTAGAGAAACTGCTCTTTTATTAACCAGAAAACCTTATTTAAACAAAGTTGTAATTAAGTTAAATGAAGGCTTTTCAGGAGAAGGTAATGCTGTTTTAGATGTTAGTAATATTTCCTCCTTCTTCTCTTCTGATTTAAGTTTAGAAAAAAAGCAAAATTTAGTTGCTCAAATTATCCATAAAGCGATAGTACAAGGTTTAGGAGATACATGGATTACTTTTTGCGATCGCATTCCTAAATTAGGCGTAATTGTTGAGGAGTTTATTGAAGGAAAAATTAAATTTTCACCGAGTATGCAAGGTTATATAACACCTTGTGGAAAAGTAGAAATAATTTCTACCCATGATCAAATTTTAGGAGGAGAAGATCAACAAATTTATCTTGGTTGTCGTTTTCCAACCAAAGAAGATTATCGTTTACAATTACAAGAATTAGGCTTAAAAGTAGGTTTAGAATTGGCAAAAAAAGGAGCAATGGAAAGATTTTCTGTGGACTTTTTAGCTATAAAAGAAGAAGAAAAATGGTTATTATATGCCGTTGAAATAAACTTAAGAAAAGGAGGAACAACTCACCCATTTATGACTTTAAAATTTTTAACTAATGGTAACTATAATTGTGAAGATGGTTTATTTTATAGCCCTGAAGAAAAAGTTAAATAT
>NZ_VRZC01000175.1 GCF_016743215.1 Geminocystis sp. GBBB08 | reverse complement strand
TACTTATCTTATTTCCTTTTTCGGGAAACTAATTTTTAGACATAAACGAGTTAATTTACGTTTAGAACATTTAAAGAATTTTAATGAATTAATGCACAAGCGTATGAATCAATTGGAGCAATCCAATAAGGATTTACAAAATTGGTATTATTATACATTAATGTTAGATGATCAAGATTCTCAAGAAGATTTTTTATCTATACCAGAAGAATCTTTATCGAAAGTTCCTGATTATATTCAGAATCATAATCCGATCAAACTTCCTAACTCCACTTTGGAAGATTTTGATATTTTAGAAATGGATCGTTATAGTGATTTACACTCAATTTCTCAAGAACAAATTGAAACTATTGTCCAATTAAAAGAAGTCAGCACGGATATTGATTTTGGATTACAAGATATTGACCAAGCTATACAAGAATTAAATCAAACCATGCGATCTCTACAAAAAAATATTACCCGCATTCAAATGCGTCCTTTTGTAGATTTAGTTAGGGGTTTTCCCCGTTTAATCAGAGATTTAAGTGTACAATTTGGCAAAAAAGTTAATCTCAAAATTGAAGGAGAAACTACCCTTCTTGATCGAAACTTAATAGAAGCTCTTAATGCCCCATTAATGCACCTAATTCGTAACGCTTTTGATCATGGTATTGAAGATAGCGAAACTCGGATCAAAGCTGGAAAAAATCCTGAAGGAACAATTACTCTTAATGCGACTAATCGAGGTACGCAAACTATTATCACGATTAAAGATGATGGTGCTGGTATTCCTCTGGATAAAATACGTTATCGTCTATTGTTTATGGGAATTACAGAGGAACAAATTCAAGAAATGTCTGAATCAGAAATCATCAACTACATTTTTGAACCCGGATTTAGTACCAGTGAAAAAGTGACAGAACTTTCAGGTAGAGGAGTCGGCATGGATGTTGTACGCACTAATATTAGAGAAATAAAAGGAGATATTCAAGCAGAAACAAAAAAAGGACAAGGAACAACTTTTACCCTCAAACTTCCTTTTAATTTATCAATTTTAAGAGTGATGATTGTGGAAATAAAAGACATGGTTTTAGCAATGCCCATGAACAGTATCCGTGAAATGTTACGTTTCATCCCAGATAATAATTTAAAATTAGAAAACTTAACAGAAATTAATTGGTTACAACAAACAATTCCTCTGGTTCATTTAGCTGAAACATTTATTTTTAATCGATCTTCTAAACCTTTTAAAATGCTTGGTAATCCCGTTATAGAAGAGCCTACAATTTTTGTTGTCGGAGAAGGAGATAATATCGGTGGCATTAAAATTGATCAATTTTGGGGTGAACAAGAGGTGACAATTCGCCCGATTAACACACATTTGCGTATGCCTGTAGGCTTTATAAGTTCCATGATCTTAGGAGACGGTAGAGTTTTACCATTAATTGATCCTGTGCAAATTGTACAAGAATCTTTAAAAACAAAAGTAAAAAGAAAAATAAATCAAAATGAACATGAAACTACTCTGATTTTGCCTTATCAAAATAAAACAACTATCCCCGTAATCAATAATACAATTCTCATTATTGATGACTCGATTAATGTTCGTCGTTATTTAGCCTCAACTTTAGAAAAAGCAGGTTATCAAGTTGAACAAGCCAAAGATGGAAAAGAAGCAGTAGATAAATTATTTGCAGGATTATCAGTTCAAGCCGTTATCTGTGATATTGAAATGCCTCGCCTCGATGGTTATGGCGTTTTAGAAGAAGTCAAGGGAAAACCTCAATTTCAAAACCTTCCTATCTTAATGCTCACATCTCGTAGTAATGAAAAACATCGTAAACTAGCATTTAATTTAGGTGCAAATGCTTATTTTTCTAAACCTTATAATGAGCAAGAATTATTAAATAAAATCTCAGATTTAATTCGACTTTACCGATTGTAACAAAAATAAGTACCAGCGCAAAATAAACAGTCTAAGCTATAGCAATCCTATGGGAGTTGTGAGATTTTTAAAGGTGTTAGCTATCAGCTTTCAGTGGTCAGCTTTGACGGTATAGTAAGATTTACAGATTTATTTTTTAATAGACACGAGTGCAAAATAAAAATTAAAGTCTATATTTAGGTGGGAAATTATCAATTTTAATAACTATTGCTTGAAGAATTGAGAATTGAAAATTGAGAATGAAGATTTTACCATTGCCCCGATGCCCCGTTGCCTCTTATAAAATAAATGTTAAATTTTATTAAGATATATCTCATTTTAGATACAAAAATTCTCATTTACAGAAAATTTACATAATTATCGGTTTTAATAAGATATTAATTAAAAACACTAAAAATTAAGATACAAAAAGTCTTTGCAATAATTTTATTTACAAAAAAAAAACTTTTTTTATCTGATCACGGCTATTTTTACTAAAAACTATATTACTTAAACTTTATTTAATTATAGATATTGTTCAGAAAAAATTATGAGTTTCAATTTTCAACCCCTGACAATTCTTCAAGATGGACTCCATCAGAAAAAAACAGCACATCTTCAGATTAAGGCAAATTCAGTGAACTGGAATATTTATTTAGCGGAAGGTAAATTACAATATGCCCAACATTCTTTACAATCTTTAGAAACCATTAAGCATCATTTAATGGCTATAGCCCCCAATGCGGTTACAAAAATTGACTTAACTAAAGGTCAAAATAACACTGATAATCTTAAACTTATAACAATAATCAACGATTTATGGGAACAAAATCATCTTAATTCTAGTCAAAAAACAACGTTAATTAAAGAATTGAGTCAAGATGCTTTAGAGTCTTTTCTTTGGTTAAGAGAGGGAGAATATCAATGGAATCAAATAACGACAGTTCAATCTTTAAAAATAAAAAATAAGATTGGGGTAAATCCTCTCGAACTTTCTCCGTTGGTAAAATCTTTACAAATTCGTCTTCAATTATGGCAAAAATTAACACCTTTAATTACTTCTCCTCAGCAACGCCCTTTGTTTATTTATTCTTCTAAGTTGCCCGAAAAAGTTCCCAATGGTAGTCTTTCTCCACAGGTTTTAATGCAGTTAGCAAAATTGATGCAGGGTGCGACTATTCGTCAGTTAAGTATTATTTTAAAACAGGATGAGTTAAAACTAGCTCAATTATTATTTCCCTATCTTCAACATCAAGTTATTAAATTACATTCTCCAAAAACTCCTCTTGATAAATTACCAACAATACCCTCAGTATTAAATCATCAATCTCAAAATAATGTTTCTCCAAAATCTTCTACCTCTAATACTATTACTACACCGATTAAGATAAATCAAACTAAAGATCCCCTTAAATCATCTCAGAAAAACAATCGTCCGATTAATCCTAAATACTTTATCAGTAATGAATCTAAAGTTTCAAAATCAAATAAACAGAAAATTTATAAGATTATTTGTATTGATGATAGCCCCACCATACTCGAAACCATTAAAGATTATTTAGGAAATGATAAGTATGAAGTCTTAACAGTGGAAAATCCGATGCAATCTCTTTCTTACTTATTTGATAGTCAACCAGACTTGATTTTAATGGATTTATCTATGCCCGGTATTAATGGAAATCGACTTACTCAGATACTCAAAAGTAGTTCTGTGTTTAATAATGTTCCTATTATTATTGTTAGTGGCAATACTAAAATGTTAGATAAAGAAAAAGTTGAAGCCATTGGTGCAAAAGACTTTTTAGCGAAACCATTTACCCAAGAGAGTTTATTAAATATCGTCAATAAATATTTACAAGTAACTTCCCAAAAAGCTCATTTGCTTTAGTTGTGTAATCAATATTTTAATGAAGGTAAAAACCCCTCATGCCATAATCAAAAGCTGAAACATTTTTAAAATCTCAAATTTATTACTTATCCTTAACTCCAGAAATTATCAATTGTTTAAATACAAAATAGTTATTAATTATGAATATTAGTTACGATATTCCCTTAGTCATACTGTCAGCTATCATTGCTGTAGGTGCAGGTTATTTCACCATTGAAATGTCAACAGAGATCACTTTAAATAAAGGTTTAGAACGTTGGACATGGTTAATTCTTAGTGCTGTAACCATGGGAATGGGCATTTGGGGAATGCACTTTATTGCCATGACGGCTTTTTCCATGGAAGCTAAAATTACCTACGATCTTGTGATAGTTTTAATTTCTCTCATAGCGGCAATATCAGGATGTACTCAGGGTTTATATATTATTACTCAACCCCTTGTTAATAAAAAAGTTCTGATGGCAGGATCTATTACTATGGGTTTAGCTATTGCTGGAATGCACTATATTGGCATGACTGCCATGAGAGTTGCCGCTAAAGTTAGTTATGATCCTTTAATTTTTGCTTTATCAGTATTTATTGCCATCGTGGTTTCTTTAGCTGCAATTGTTATTGTTATCGGATTACGAACTTCAAAGAAAGATAAAACTTATGTGGGGAAAAAAATTCTTGCTTCTTTAATTATGGGAGTAGCCGTATTGTCAATGCATTATACGGGAATGGCGGCCGCCCGATTTAAAATTGATTACGGTATCATTATTAAACAAGCTAATATTTTAGATAGTTCAGTGATTGGTTTTTCTGTGGCGTTAGCAGTTTTAGGAATGTTTGCTATTGTTTATATTGTTTTACTTAATGCTAACTGGAATCGTTCAACCTGAACTACCGAATACTAACTCTATGATATAGGATGAAACTTTATCCTATATTCGTATGTTAACCCTCATTCAAATTTGATACTTAAGTTAAATTATTCCACTGATTAGCGGCATCAGTAACCCCCTGTTCAATAGTTTTTTCCTTTAACATCGCACTTTGTATATTTTCATAAATAAATTTTTTTAGTTGACTGATATTTTTGAGTGGCGGAATCAATACTTCAGCAGTGTCTAATTGCATAGCACTGATTTTTCTCGCTTCCGTAACTAAATCTTTATTGCTATCTTGTTCTAAATTATTGATGTATTTTGCGATCGCCTCATTATGAGAAGGTAAAACGTTAGCCTGTTGAGCAAAGTTTAATTGATTATCAGCATTAGTAACAAATAAAGCATAATTAACCGCTTTTTCTGATTTATCACTATCTTTGGGGATAACTAAATTCATTACAGAGACACTTCTTTTATTCGCTTTTCCTGTAATTTGGGGAGCTACACCAGATTGTTGATAAATGGTTGGTGCATTGTTAGATATAGTTTTCAAAAATTCAGCACCAGTGCCCACAAGAGAAAGTTCTCCCGCTTGATATAATTCAACACCATGACGATGACCTTGAGTCATAATTTCAGGTGGTAACAAATCTTTTTGGTACAAATCTACCCAATAACGGAATACGTTTATACCTTCAGGAGTATTAAAAGCCGCTTTACCTTGATCATCAACTAAATTAACACCCATTTGCACAAAAGATTGTAATACTTCATTGGAATCTGTGGGTATAAGTGGTACAAAAAAAGCATATTTTCCCGTTTTACTTTTTACTTTTTCCGCCACGATCGCTAATTCTTCATAAGTAGAGGGAGGTTTTTCAATACCTGCATTTTTAAACAATTCTTGATTATAAACCGTTACAGTAGTAGTTAAATACCAAGGAATACCGAAAGTAGTAGTTTGACACTGATTTTCAGTTTCACAAAGTTCTATTTTATTAGCTTCCCAAATTTTGGGTAAATATTGAGCTTTAATTTCAGGAGTAATTGCCGTATCTAAATTTAACCATGCGTTACGACTGGCTAATTGTGAAGCAAAATCAGGATTAAGATTTACCACATCAGGAGCATTTTTAGCCGATACAGCCGTTAAAATTTTGCTTTCCATGGCATTCCAAGGCACGTCAACCCAAAGAATTTTATTATCAACATTTTGAGTTTCAAAGGATTGATTTAATTCTGTAAAAAATGGCGTAAATTGTGGTTGTAACTGCATTGTCCAAAATTCAATTTCAGAGGTAGAAGTAGCTTTAGGCGTGGTACAACTGACTAACAAAGTTATTAATAAACCTGAAATAAACCAGAGAATATAAGTAACTAAATTATTTTTACTTTTATTCCATGACAAAAAAAACATTGATGAATATTCCTCAATAATTTTAAAAATAAATTCTTAACTATGATTTACACTAAATGATATTAGATTATAGTTTGTTTATCCTGTCAAAACCAAAATCATAATCCCTGACATTGGATAGAATAGAATTAATTTATAAAATCTTTATCTTGTATCCGTAAATATACGGAAAAGGAGTTAAGACAATGTTGAGTTTTTTAGAAAATTTGGTAGGAGGCAAAAGTAGTGGCGTTGGAATTGAAATTAATCCTGATAAAATTACTTTGGCTCAACTAACCAAAAAAGGGCAACAATACAAACTGTTAAAATACCATTTTCTCGATGTTCCTGAACAAATTTTTGAAGAAGGGCAAATAGTAGATTCTTCTGGATTAGCAGAGTTAATTGATCAATTATTAAAAGAAGCGAAAATTAAGCCTAAACAAATCGCTACCGCAGTGCCAATGAAAGAATCCATTATAAAGGTTATTCCTATTCCTGCGGAATTAAATGATCAAGAATTACGAGATATGGTGTTAAACCATGAAGCTAGTCTTTATCTTCCTTATCCCAGAGAAGAAGTCGATCTTGACTATCAAAAATTGGGTTATTTTGTAGATGAAGATGGGATCGAAAAAGTACAAGTTTTATTAGTTGCTACTCGTCGAGAAGTTACTGATTTGTATTTAGAGACTTTTCAACAAGCGGGGTTAAAAATTAATGTCCTCGAAATTAACAGTTTTTCTTTAATTAGAACGATCAAAGAACAATTGAGGCAGTTTTCTCCTAGTGAAGCTGTAGTATTAGTCGATATTGAATTTGACACTACAGAAATCGCTATTATTGTTGAAGGTGTTCCTCAATTTTCTCGCACTATTCCCATTGGTACTTACCAAATGCAAACCGCTTTAGCTCAAGCTATGAACTTACCAAGTTCCAAAAATACCGAATTATTGCAAGAGATTACTATTCCCAATAATCCAGAGCAAACTACTACTAATACTACCAGTAGTCAAACATGGATTAATCCCGGTATGGACTCATTATTAAGAGTTTTAGGGGAATTAGTTGATGAATTACGGCGATCAATCAATTTCTATCAGAACCAAAGTGGTGAGACAGAAGTAGTGCAAATATTGTTAGCCGGACCCGGTTCAGGTTTAACCCAAATTGATGAGTTTTTCACCAAAAAATTAAGTATTCCTGCGATGCAAATTGATCCTATTTCGGCATTATCTTTAACTTTAAAAGAAGATTTATCCGTAATGCAAAGGGCTGGATTAGGCACAGTAATTGGTTTAGGGATGAGGATGAGTTAACTATGTATAACATTGATATTAACTTTTTAAAAGATCGCAAATTAGATAGTTCTGGTAGTACTACTTCATTTAAAAAAACAACTCCTAAAACAGTTGAATTACCAATTTTGATCGGAGGTGGAGTCGGTATTGCTTTCATTGCCGCCGTGGGGGGATCTTTATTTTTCTTAAATAATCAAAAAAGTAGCACCAACAATACCATCGCCCAATTAGATGCCGAAATTCAACGTTTACAAGGGCAAAATTCAGAAGTTCAAAAAATTCAGACAGAAATTGATGGTATTACTCAACAAATAGG
>NZ_VRZC01000174.1 GCF_016743215.1 Geminocystis sp. GBBB08 | reverse complement strand
ATAAAAAGAGTAAATAAATTGATTTTTTTCTTTTCAATCCTTTGATTGACTAATCAATGTTCGAGCGCACTTAAAGTGCGAAACCTGCTACCAGATACCTGAAACCTTCCTAAACCCAATATTATTGTATCGAAATGAGGTGGTAGCGGATAAGGGAAGAGGGAAGAGTGTAAAAAGTGATAATCATTGATTTTAACATTAGTGAAATTAGTTTTATGATTATTTTTCCCTTTCGTCACAAAGACGCAAAACTATTTTATTTACATCATACCTAAGATCAGCAATCTTTTTTTTCTTAAAATAATTTATCAAGATCAATTTTTATTGTACTAGGATTATTCAAATTAACAGTATTTTTAGGGGAAAGTTTTTGGATATTTTGATAATAATTTTCTTGGGGATTTTGATATACTTCTAAAAAGTTTTGATTTAAGTCAATTAACCATACTTCTTTAATTTTACTTTCCGCATAAAGGGGTAATTTAACATTGCGATCGTAGTCAATACTACTATCAGCTACTTCTATTAATAAAAAAATATCATCAGCCGTGGGATGGTTAAAAGCATAAAAATCTTCCCTAGGTTTGAGTAAAACTATATCAGGTTGTGGCTCAGAATTATTATTTAATTTAATGGGATCTTGTACCCCTATAATAACTTTATCCCCTAATTTTTCAGCAAATAAAGAATTTAATTTTTTCACACAAGAAGCGTGTTTAAATCCCACCGGTGACATTTCAACGATTTCTCCTTTAATTAACTCAATGGGGTAATCTTCTTTTAAAATACCAAAATTGATCATTTGATGATAATCTTCAATAGAAAATTTTAGAGTAGGTAATCTTAACGCTGTCATATCTGGTTATTTCATCAAAGGTTTTCTGTTTTTAATATACCAAGGAGATTGTCTAATTAAGTACCAGTGAATCAAAAATTCCCCGTTAAATCAAAAATTATAACGGGTAAATGTCAATTCAACATTAAAGCTAAAATTGAGGTTTAATAACCGGAGAACGTCTTCTAATGGGAGGACGAGAAACATCATCACCAAAAGATTTAGGGGGTACAGATGGACGCAATGGAGGTCTTTGTCGCCTCAAATTTGAACGTTCTTGATCTTCATAAATTTCCAAATAAAGAGTATCACCAGCAACTTGTGCAGCCGTTTGTAATACTGTTCGCACAGCTTGAATATTACGGCCACCTCTACCATATACTTTTCCTTTCTCATTTTCCTCAAAAGCTAGACGAATCCAAACTCTTTTGGTACTAAGAATTTGCTCACAATCAAAGCTAAACAATTCAGGGGATTCGAGTAAAGGTTCAATTAAAAAACGTACTAACCCGTCATAATCAGGCTTCAAGTTACTATTTATCTTGAGGTTTGGTTCACTATTAAGCATTTACTTGTTCAAATACCTTAGCTTTGTCTAAAATACGGCGAACAGTCTCAGTAGGTTGAGCGCCTTGTTTTAGTCTGGTAACAATAGCAGGAACATTTAATCTAGTTTCATCACTTCGGGGATTATAAAAACCTAATTCCTCTAAAGCTTTTCCATCTCGACGATCACGACTATTCATCGCTACAATACGATAACTAACTTCTCTTTTTTTTCCTAATCGTTTTAAACGTAATTTAACCATATTATTTTAATTAATTTTCTAATTAATTTTCAATTCGACTTCTTGAGTTAAGATTTAATTAACCTATACTATGATACTCAAATTTGACCGCAATTGCTAAGTCACTTGTTTAATCATTAATTTGAATGACAAAATTTTACTCTCAATATCTTTGGTTGTCTTTACCAAAAATAAAATTATGAATCATCAAGTCAATTTACCTCCAGCCGTCATCTGGAACAATCCCCATCAACTCAGAAACATATTAGAATCACAATCTGAGTTTAACACTATCAGCCAAGAAGAAAAAAATCAATCTCTCATTTATGCGGTAAAACATCAATATATAGAAGTTGTTACAATACTGATTAACGCTCAAGCGCAAGTGAACTTTCAAAGTTTACCTCATTTAATGACACCATTGATGTTTGCTTGTGCAGGAAACTATACTTTAATTTGTGAAATTTTAATTAATCATGGTGCAGACGTTAATCTTACCAATGACGATGAAACTTCAGCCCTGATGATTGCTAGTTATAAAGGATATACGTCTATTGTCAAAATGTTGTTAAAAAATAATGCTGATGTGAATCATCAAGATTTAGATGGAGATTATGCCCTTTATTTAGCCATTAAATATAATCATAAGGCAGTAGTTCGACTTTTAATCGATTATGGTGCTAATTTATATCTTGACGATGGTGCATTGGGTATCGCCATTGACACTGATAATTTAACCATCATTAATCTATTATTAGAAAAAAAAGTTAATGTTAATCAAGGAAATCGAGACAGAGTAACACCTTTGATGATGGCTTCCGCCCATGGTAATTTAGTTATTGTAGAGAAGTTATTAGAAGCAGGAGCTAGAGTTAATGATCAAGACATAGTGGGGGATAGCTCTTTACATTTAGCCGTATTAGAAGGTCATTTAGACATCGTAGAACGATTATTAAAAGCAGGCGCTAGAGTTAATATCATTAATCAAGATCGAGATTCACCCCTCATGATTGCCACCGTACAAGGTTATACCGAAATAGTAAGACTATTATTAGCCTACGGAGCTAATCCTAACTTTTACAATCAACAAGAAACTCCTCTTGGTTTAGCCATAGTCAATGGTTGGCAAAAAATAGCAATCTATTTAATCCAAGCTGGGGCAAATCCTGATACTCGACTCGGAGATGGTAAAACTGTATTAATGAAAGTTTGCGATCGCAATAATTTAGAATTAATCTCATACTTATTGGAAGCAGAAGCCGATGTTAATTTAGAAGATAGAGGAGGAGGCACGGCATTAATGTGGGCAGCACATCGAGGACATTTAGAAGGAGTGAAATTATTACTAAAAGCCAAAAATATTGATATTCACCATAAAAATTATGAAGGTTACACAGCCAGTAGTTTAGCTGAATACAATAACTATCCTGAAGTTGCCAGATTTTTAAAGGATCTCTAGGTAGCAATTATTAGTTAAAAAAGGGCGAACGATGGGGCTCGAACCCACGAATAATGGTACCACAAACCACCGCCTTAACCACTTGGCTACGCTCGCCTTGTACATTAGACTATGATAACCTATTTTAGTAAAATGATCCACTAATTATTAAAATTTTTCCTAATGAATCCATTAGCTGGGGAACAAAAAAGTCCTCTATCTATTACTCTGAGTATTGGAGGCAGTTTATTGTTAATTTGTAGCATCTTATTATTTTTTACTAATCCATCTCAAAAAAAGTATGAGGAGTTTGCCACACAACAGTTAATCAAATACGCTAAAGAAAATGTTTGTCAGGCAAAATCAGGCAGCATCGAGGAAGCGATTAAAAGTCAAGTGTGTAATTTAATGTTAGAAACGGGAAAAAATCAACTACCGAAATTAATTGAAAAAACTACTAAAAACCGTAATTATGTGCTATTTAGTATTTATGAAACAAATCTTTATATTTATAATTTTGAAACCATTGGTTTTTTAAATCAGTTTTTTGTAATTGGTTTTAATTCCTCTCGGTAATTACATCTTTCAAAAACACTCAAACACAAACTGATTATCTCCTTGAAAAATCACTGGTTATTTGTAGCTAATAAGTAATTTTTGGTTAAATTTATAGCGTTTTTTAACTTTTGTTGAATAATTAAATAACGATTTTCTTTAGTAGTTAGTTGTTTAGCCGATTGATAAAATAAAAAATCAGTTTGCAAAAGCCGAATATAACGGTAAGTTTCCGTTTGCCAAGATAGAAATAAAGATTGTTGAGTTATATCTAAATCACTACTATCAAGAGTCATAATCATGGTTTGTAAAAAGTCTTGAATTTTTTGCCATTTCTGTTTAACCATAATAGAGTTATTTTTATCCTGACAAAACAATATTTCTAAATTTTGAAGTAAATCTAGCCAACTTAATAACTCTTTTTGATGTGATTTTGGTAACATTTCCGTTAAATTGAGTTAAAATTTAAGAAACCAATTCTTACTAATATCAAGCCCTTAACTGTGAGAGTAAATGAAAGAAGGCATCACAGTCGGGGGTAATTCTCTTTTAAATGGAAATAAAATTGTCAGTTTCCTAAAGGAGTGATTTTAGTTTTAGTAATTTTCTACTTGATCATAACCGTTCAAGATTATAACTGATCCTACTCAATTTAGCTATTTATTTTTTACCCCTAAATATCATGAATACAATTACCCTTATACCTGAAACTAAACCAATCAAAAAATTACATATTCCTAATTGGTTAAATAATTGTTTAATAGGAGACCAAAATGATTCTCATAATAGTTTAATATGTAGATCCTTTAACTTTGCCAATACTTTACATCAAGGACAATATCGTAAATCTGGTGAGCCTTACATCGCCCATCCAGTGGCTGTTGCCGAATTATTACGAGATTTAGGAGGTGATAGTGAAATGATTGCCGCCGGTTTTTTACATGATGTGGTAGAAGATACTGATATTACTCCTGATGAAATTGAAGCTCTTTTTGGTGCTAATGTGCGTCAATTAGTAGAAGCAGTGACGAAACTATCTAAATATAATTTTTCTAGTAAAACCGAAAGACAAGCAGAGAATTTTCGGCGAATGTTTGTGGCGATGGCTCAAGATATTCGAGTAATTGTGGTAAAATTAGCTGACAGACTCCACAATATGCGTACCCTAGAATTTTTATCTCCAGAAAAACAGGTTTTAATTGCAGAAGAAACGAAAGAAATTTTTGCACCTTTAGCCAATCGTCTTGGTATATGGCATTTTAAATGGGAGTTGGAGGATTTATCTTTTAAATATCTTAACCCTATCGCTTACAATAAAATTAAAAGTTTAGTATCCGAAAGAAGAAAAGACAGAGAAGCAAGAATAAACAACGTTGTTGATATTATTAATCAAGGGCTAGAAAAACTTAACATTAAACCGGTTGAAGTCAAGGGAAGACCAAAACATTTGTACGGAATATATCATAAAATGGAACGTCAAAACAAAGAATTTGATCAAATTTATGACGTAGCTGGTGTTAGAGTGATTGTCAATACCAATGATGAGTGTTATCGTACTTTGGCAGTAATTCATGATGCTTTTCGTCCAATTCCCAATAGGTTTAAAGATTATATTGGTTTACCGAAGCCTAATTTATATCAATCATTACATACCACTGTAGTTAATTCTAATGGCAAACCCTTAGAAATACAAATTCGTACCCTAGAAATGCACCATATTGCTGAATTTGGTATCGCTGCACATTGGAAATATAAGGAAGCCGGAAATTCCAATAATACTCATTTATCTAGCGATGAAGAAAAATTCACTTGGTTACGGCAATTATTAGATTGGCAAAAAGATTTAAAAGATGCACAGGAATATGTAGATAACCTCAAAGAAAATTTATTTGATGATGATGTTTACGCATTTACTCCTAAAGGTGAAGTTATCCCCTTAACTAGAGGTGCAACGGTAGTAGATTTCGCCTATCGGATTCACAGTGAAGTTGGCAATCACATGAAAGGTGCTAGAATTAATGGTAAATGGTGTCCCCTAGATCAATCAATTAAAAATGGTGATATAGTAGAAATTATTACTAGCAATAATAGTCATCCTAGTCTCGATTGGTTAAATTTTGTTGTTACTCCTAGTGCTAAAAATCGGATTCGTCAATGGTATAAACGATCTCATCGGGATGAAAATATAGCTAGAGGCAAGGAATTATTAGAGAAGGAATTAGGTAAAAGTGGTTTAGAATCTCTCTTAAAATCCGATACCATGCAGAAAGTTGCACAAAAATGTAATTTTGTCAAGGTAGATGATTTATTAGCTTCATTGGGTTATGGTGAAGTAACTTGTATGCAAGTTATTAACCGTCTGCGGGAAGAAAATAAGCAACAACAACCAGAAATTAAACCCCTAACTTTAGGAGAAACTCCTTTAGCCACTACGGCTACGAAAACTTATAAAGAAATCAATGGTAATAAATATCCTATTTGCGGTATTGAAGGCTTAATGTATCATATCGCTGGATGTTGTCGCCCTTTACCCGGAGAAAATATCATCGGTGTTGTTACTAATGTGCGAGGTATTTCTATCCATCATCATGATTGCCCGAATTTAAGTACTATACCTGGAGAGCGTTTAATTCCTGTGAGTTGGAATCCTTGTAATGGTAAAAGTCGTAATGCTACTTATCCTGTGGATATTGTCATTGAAACCATCGATCGAGTTGGTATTTTACGAGACATTTTAGGAAGATTAACTGATCAAAATATTAACGTAAGTAATGCAGGGGTGAAAACGGATTTTGGGAAACCAGCCTTAATTTCTTTGACGATTGATATACAAGATTCTAGTCAGTTTCAATATGTAATTAACCAAATCAAAAACATGAGTGATGTTTTAAATATTCGCCGTATTAGTGAAGTTTCTGGAATCAATTAGGGGTTGCTTCATCGTATGAGTGGTGAGGGTAGGGATACCCCCTTTATCCACCAGGGCTGTTTCATTCTAAAATTTTTGGTTAAGAGGGAGTAATGAGTAACGAGTAATGAGTAATGAGTTTTGATAATTTACTATGATTAATTGATTATTTCAAGATTTTTTATTATTACTTAAAATCTACAAGTAAAAAATCCCCCTAATCCCCTAATACCCTAACACCCCAACATTTTAACCAACTTACTTTGAAACAGCCCTGCCTTTATCCCCCCTTAGAAGAATTTAGAATTTAGAAAGAAGAAATTTGCCCATTACCCATTACCTATTACCCTGATGCCTGTTGCTTATTGACTGACTTATGCAACAAGTCTATTATTCCACCCTTTCATTTTTCCTTGATTCATTAAACCATAAGGATCAACCATTTTCTTAAATTTAAGTTGTTCAGGTTCGATGTTTTTTCTTCCACCATCTTCTAAAATATAGGTGTGAGGATTAGCGATAAATGCACCATTTTCTTCATGATATTTGATTATTTCATTTAATCTTTCTTCAGTGGTAAATTTTACTAATTGTAAACCAGCCGGAATAGCTTTTCCTCCCACTCTTAAAAATTCTATGTGCATCATGACTTCATCACCAAAATATTGATACATTTCTTCTACTTTATCTAAAGTGAAAAAGAAGGTTTGTAAATAAGTTATATTTGCGTCAATGTTTCGAGCATGAAAAGTGGTATGATTCCAAGTAAATTCGATTAAATTAATCTTATTATCCTTGGATAAATCTTGTTGATAAGTAATTTTTCCTTGAGATTTTTTGACTAATTCTTGCAAAGCCAATAAAGAATTTTCAGCTATAGTTAATAAAGCACAATTTACTCCATTATTAAGATAAGGTTGAAGGGCGGTAAAATAACTAGAAATAGGACTAGCATGAAGACTAATTAATTTTTTGATAATGCCATCACTATCAGCTAAATTTTGTCCAAATTTTAAAGCAGAAATAAAGTCATTAAAAGTAACGATAACATCAACCCAATGATAACTAGGTGCTAGGGGAATTTCTATTTGAGTAATGATTCCATTTGTACCATAAGCATGGTTAATTTGTTGAGTTTCATCTCCTTTTAATTCGATAATTCTTGGCTCTTTTTCTAAGGTAATAACTCTAACTTTATTTAAGTTTCCTCTATCTCTTAATTGTCCATAATTTATTGAGCCAATGCCACCACT
>NZ_VRZC01000173.1 GCF_016743215.1 Geminocystis sp. GBBB08 | reverse complement strand
GTTATCATTAATATCATTAAAATTAAGCCAATTATCATTACTCTTAATGCACCTAATTGAGAGTCATTTATAATATCTGAATTGCTAAAAATAAATCTGGTTAATGAGTCATATCCCCAGAAAATTATTGAGCCTAAAATTACTCCTGCATTATTTCCAGAACCACCTAAAATAACGATAATCCAAGCATTAAAAGTTAATAATGGTTCAAAACTAGAGGGATAAATAGTCGTTAATTGCCATGTATAAAAAGCCCCGGCAATTCCTGCGATCGCTCCACCTAACATAAAGGATTGTAGCTTATAAAAAAAGACATTTTTACCTAATGCTTTGGGAATTTCTTCGTCTTCTCGAATAGCTTTTAATACTCTACCCCAAGGAGAATGAACAAGCAAATCTAAACTATAATAAACTATTGCTAAAGCTATTAAAATTAATAACATTAAACCTGCTTTATAACTATAATTATATAAGGCAACTGTACCATTAATATAGACAATTAAAATAAAAATAAAAGCTAAACTACCAGATAAATAAATAGTAAAAACACTGGAAGGTTGATAACTTTTTCCTTTGATTTGTTGCCTTAATCGTAATTGTTGACGAATATTTTTCCATAATTGCCATAAAACAAAAATACCTAAAATACTTAATACCCCAATCATCATCATTTTACCTAAAGGATTGGGTTGAAACTTTCCCAAAGGTAATGGATAACTTTGTATCCCAAATGTACCTTTTGTTAACCATTGTTCATTTTGCACGATTAAACGGATTAATTCTGATACTCCAATAGTGACGATCGCTAAATAATCTTCTCGTAACTTTAAGGAAGTCAAGCCGATTAATAATCCTAAAAAAGAGGCAAAAATAGCACCAATTATCACAGAATAAAATAAAGGGAATCCTTTTTCTGCCAATAAGACAGTAGTATAAGCTCCCACAGTCATAAAGGCTACATGACCAAAATTAATTAATCCGGTGAATCCCCATTGTAAATTTAAACCTAAAGCGAATAAACCATAAAGACTGGCGGAAATTGTCAAAAAAACTAGATATTCAACCATGTTTTACCTCAAAATAGCAAAAACAATTATTTATAATAACTTGAGTAGTTCAGAAACATCATAACGGGGGATGACCACTTTCTGTTCAAATTGGGTTAAATTTTCTTTGATTTTTCCATAATTCGCAGTTATTTAAAAGTTGGTAATTAACTAACCAAATTACTTGAATATCTTAATTTTGTGAGACTTTATCAGTATCTGTTGGTATATTTTCTTTCTGCAACAAATCTATTACCAATTAACAATTACTGATGGAAACTCCCCTTATTTTTTTTGTGTGAAGGTAAACATTGAGTTAGGCGGATTTTATTCATTTTTAAAAACTCCCCGAGTAGGATTCGAACCTACGACCAATCGGTTAACAGCCGACCGCTCTACCACTGAGCTATCGAGGATTGCTCACATCTAATTATTGTAGCAAAGATTTTTGAAAAAAGCAAGAGTAAAAACAAAATTTTTTTTGTCTAAAACGAAAATTTTTTGGCATTTCGATCTATGCTAGAGATAATCAGTTTTAAGGTTGCCTATGTTAACCGAGCATCGTTCTGTTTCTTTATCTTATATTTCTACTAATTTAGAAATTCTTGTTCATTTAGATGCCATTGCTACTGTCTATCAAAGAAATGATGGTAAATTTCATGTGGTGTTAAATAATATAGATTTTGGTGTGGAAGTAGATGGCAGAAAAGAAATATTACTTAATCAGAGTCATCAAAATAGTAAAAACTTACTTTGGCTAGAAATATCACCTTATCGAGTAATCATGACTCAACAAAATACCAATAATGTCAACTATCGTCATTTTTGGGAAAGGGGAGTTTACGGTAAAAGTCGTTATTGGATTAATGGTGATGGTGCTGAGAATAATCAACAAAATTATCTTCACTTGCGTAATTTTACTCGTAGTTTAACCTTAGTTAATCAATCTAATCCTCAATCTTTAAGGATAGAATATGAGTTATGGAGTAGTAATCTCAATCTTGGTAATTATATTCTACATTTAGAAATTAACTAAAATCAAATAAAACTTATAACTTAAAAGCAAATAAAAGTAATTCTTAATCAAAGGAAGGAGTATCAATTTTTACCTGTCAAATTAATCTTTCTGCCTCCTGCCTTTTTAAATTTCAGTCAAAAAGTAAGTGTTATACGTTGTCATACTAAATTCCCAACGATAAAAACCATAAAAACTCTTCTCTCTTCCCTACCCTACAGCGCTTTTCCAATGAATAAACCACATTTTTTATCTCTCGCAACCCTCCTTTATCCTCCCCTAATAAGAGAGACAGCTTTCGTAGTCAAGGAGAATGCACGGAGGGTGGTTTAAAGAAATGAAAACTGCCGTAACTAAAAGACTTTTTCAGCAGACTCTAAATAAGAACAAATAACACTAAAATAGTATTGATTATATAAAATACTCCCACAATTTGGGTTTCTGACCAACCGCTTAATTCTAAATGATGATGAATTGGTGCCATTTTGAATAACCTTTTTCCTTTACCTTCGGCATCTTTGGTGGCTTTATAATAGCTAACTTGAGCGATTACTGATAAAGATTCCAGGAAAAATAATAAACTAATAATAAATAACGCCCATAAATTGTGACTTAAAATACCCACTGCTGCTAAACTGGCACCTAATGCTAATGAGCCTGTATCACCCATAAATACAGAAGCCTTATGACGATTATGAATTACAAATCCTAAACAACCACCGCTAATGGCAAGACAAAACGCCAATAAATCAGGGTGATTTTCCCCTGCTAAAATTCCTAAACCTAAAAAGGCGATGGCACAAGTGCCTCCAGCTAAACCATCAACTCCATCGGTTAAGTTAGTAGCATTGCTTTCGGCTACCATGACAAAACTTGCTAAAAACCAAAAGAAGAAACCTAAAGGTAAAACAAGATTCAAAGGTAACTTAATGTTAGTGATAGAAGTGGATTGAGAAAAATATATCCAAACACAGAAAAGTATAGAGAAACCTATCTGTAAAATTAATTTTTGTTTTGGGGTTAAACCAAGATTCGTTTTTTTGCGTAAAATTTGCCAGTCATCCACCCAACCGATAAAGCCATAGCCAAGGGTAACTAATGCTACTGCTATTACTTCAGGCGTAAAACCTCCCATGATTAAACCAAAAATCACAGCCGTTGGAATAAAGAAAATTCCCCCCATGGTGGGAGTACCAGCTTTTTTTAGATGACTTTGAGGACCGTCTTCTTGTATAATCTGAGAGGCTTTTATTTTTTGTAAAATAGGTACAACTACATAACCTAAAGCACCACAGGCAATAGTTGATAAAAGTAAAGGCAAAATTTGATTAAGAGTTAAAAAACCGAAAGCGATAATAGTTAACATTGCCCCTAAAAATATTAATAATACCCATCCGGTAGGGTTTATCAGTCTATTTAACGATATATAATTGCTTTTCATTTGATTACCTGTAATTTCTAATTCCTCATTCCTGATTCCTCATTTCTCATTATCTTAACTGTCAACTGTCAACTGTCAACTGTCAATTATTTTTTGATATTTGCTGATAAATATCCCATGCTTTGAAAAAATTTCCTTGCATCAATGCACTAATACCTTTTAAATATTGAAACTCAATCATCTCTGGTTTTAAGGTTAATGCTGGTTGTAAAGCTTTTTCTCCTTCTTTTCCCCTCCAATCATACAGATATAAAAAAGTTAGATAACCATGATTGAAAGCATTTTCAGGATTTTTTTCGACTAATTTATGGGCAGTGGCGATCGCCTCATTAACTTTTTGTTGTAAGACTTGAGACAGAAGTAAAGTGTATAAATAATCTAAATTATCTTCAGTTTGTAGTCGATATTGCATTACTTTTTCTGTGACTTTGAGATAGTCTTGAGTAGGATCATATTGGTTAATTCTGCCAATATTTGAGAAAATAGGATCTAAACCTTTAATTCCCTGAGATAAGTTAGGTGCTAATTTGCCAATTTGAGAAACTAAATCTAATTCCCTATTAGAGGAAATTAAGTCGGCATTTTTATTAAGAGTAATTTTAAGATTAGGAGAAAAAATAGGGTAACTTTCTCCAGTGTCGATGTTGAGATAAGTTGCTTGTAAAATATAGTCACCATCAGGTAAATTTTCATCAACAAACATAACCGTATTTTCCACTACTTGAAAATCTTGATTGAATTTTCCTACGGTTAAATTACCTGAGTGTAGATTTCCCATAGCAATACGATGATCATGAGTCCACTTTTTTTCATTTTCTAAAGATTGCCAATTTAAAATTACGATGGCATTTTCTAAATTATCCCATGATCCTGACCATTTATAAGTAAACGGAATAGATTGCCCTTGTTTTACATTTTCAGGCACAATTACTTCCTCTAGTTTAATATTACTATTGCTAGTATTGAGGGGGATAACTTCATTATAAGGCAACAGACGATGATATAATTTTAATTCACTTTCATCGGGTAATGACCATTGTTTTACTAATCCAAAATCACCATTATTTTCTACTAATTCTACCGTAGTTTTTTGAGCATCAGGAATCGAACCTTGATAACCAGTTTTGGTTAAAAACCAGTCTAAAGAATTAACGTCTCTCAAGACAAATTTTTCTTGCACTCCAACTTGTCTGCCAAATACTTTAAAACTAGGAATTGAACCAAAAAAACTGATATTATGTTGATTTATTTCGGGAGTAGAAGGCAAAACGCCGATATTAGATTTTAAATAAGGAGTAATATTAATAGCAGTAGAAATAACTTCTGGAGTTGCCCATTTTGTTGACATATAAGGAAAATTTTGCATTTTTGGACTAAGTTTATTGGTTAGGAAGTCACCTCCTAAAGGAAATAAGTTAAACAACATTAAAATTAAGGCTAATAATAGGGTAAATAATTTTAAAAATTTAGAGCCAACAGCTTGATAACTATAAATTAATGCCGAGATAATTAAAACTAAAACTGGTAATAATGGCAAAATATAACGAGCATCTTTATTGATGTTTAATGATGATAATAAATAACCACCGACTAAAAACATTGCTAACCAAATACTTATTAAAGAAGTTAAAGAATAGTTACCATTTTTTACATTTAGTTGATTTTGATAAAAGTTATGTTGAATAAAAGCAGAAATTTTGTTAGGTTTAGCTGATTTATTGGTTAAATATTTAATAGCTAGATAAATTAAGCAAATAAGAGGAATAATGAATAAATGCCATGATAATAAATAGGGTAAAACTTTACCGTAAAAAGTCCATGCTTGTAATGTGTTTAAAGGAGGATCACCTTCGAGTATAGCAGAGTCAATAGTTGCCCTTTTTCCAGAGGTAAAAATTAAAAGCCAATTAGTGCGATACCAAGGAAAAAAGATTAAAGTTGCAATAATAAAACTGGTGATTAATTGAGTTAATTTATCCCATTTTTTATAGATGAATAGAGAGATAAAGGCAAAACAAATGGGTAAAAAAAGGAAGAAAGCAAAGGTTTGTTTTAACATTATCCCTAAGCCAAAAGAAATTCCTGACAAAATAGCTAACCACCATGAAAATTTCGTTTTAGTAAAATACCAATAACTAAAACAAGTAAAACTAAAAGTCACGATGGAGGTGAGGGGATAATCTAATAAAAATTCGAGCCGGTAATAATATAAGGCGGGAATTAATTGTATTAAGGACCAGGCAAATAAAGCAATTTTTGCGTTAAAAAATAATATTCCCAAATAAGATATTGAGATTAATAGAATAAGACTAAATAATGATAAAACTAAGTTACCATGATCTACACTGGCACCTAAAGTTAAGAAAAAAGGTGCGGTAAAAATGTACATTAAAGGAGGTATTTTATTTGATAATAACCAAAATTCTCGCCACCATGAAGCATCAAAAAAATGAGGAGTTTTCAGTGCTTCTTTATATACCATTACCCCATTAAGATATTCAGAAGGGTCCCAAGATGGTATTCTATGATCTAAACTAAACCAAATGCGATCGACAATCAAGCCGAAACCCCAAATAAAAAATAGAGATAAAATAATGAATTTATTGGATAATGTATCTGATGATGAAGTACTATTTTTGAGCATTTTTTTTAAAAGCATTGTTTTATGAATAATGTCAACGTTTATAATTTTTTGAGGACTAATTTTTGCTTTTGTGCTAATAATTTAGCAATGGCTTCTGAGATGAATGTAATTAATTGAAGAGGAAAAAGTTGTAAAAATTCTTCATTAGTAATTTTATTATCAAAAAAAAGATAACATTTAGGTTGATAGAGAATAATTTTAGAAAAGGTTAGATATTTAACAACAAAAGTAGTAAAAATATTTTGTTTTAAGGGATACTCAAAAAAATTTGGGCATTCTGATTCTAGTAACATTAAAGTTTCATTTTCAATCTTATCAGTGGGAGTATAAAAATTGAATAATGGCAAAAAATCAGTTAATGAGGAATGTTTAGATTCAATATTACTATGTATCCCAAATAAAAAAGATAAAGATATTTCAGGATAAAAGCGCAGACAAATTGCTTCTAAAAGAGAAAGACTAACTAATTTAGCTTTTAAAAAAAGTCGGATAATTTTTAAATTATATTCTGTTGAATTAATTAATCCTTGAAAAATTTTCTCAGAAGGCTGATTGTTATAACGATGATAGATAAATTTAGGGGATAAATAATCTAAAAATTGAAGAGTATTCCCTAAGGCAATTCGATACTCTTTAATAGTATATTTTTTTGTGTCTCTTAAACAACGATTAGTTTCTGGTAATAATAGCCATGTATTGTTAATAAAATCCATAACATTATTAGAAGCAAAACCACTAACATCCAAATTTGCCATTATAACAGCTTGGGTAATAGTATTAATAATATCTTGATCTTGTAAACCTAAGTTAAATTGATTATTGACTCTTTCTAAACGTTTTTTTAATAGTAAAGTTATGTCGGTAATTTCACCATCAATGTGTCGAAAAGGAATAGTTAATTCTATTAAAGTAACTATTTGAGTTAGTAAAGATAAAGGTAGAATTGACTCTAAAACTTTTGCCCCTACTAAAGCACTTAAAAATTCATTTTTTCCATTATATTTAGATAAATTTTGTCCTAATTTT
Organism: Geminocystis sp. GBBB08; assembly: GCF_016743215.1. Taxonomy (GTDB): domain Bacteria; phylum Cyanobacteriota; class Cyanobacteriia; order Cyanobacteriales; family Cyanobacteriaceae; genus Geminocystis. Next base: position 649 of record NZ_VRZC01000173.1, on the reverse strand, counting down.
ACCGAAAAAATATTTAACACTATTTGAAAAGAGTTATCTTGATAGTTTAAACTTTTTTTAATGAATAAGTGATTATTATTTTCATTAATAAAAGGTGTTAAATAAGGAGTTAAATTAAAAGGAATTTTTTCATCAACTTGTAAGTAAACTAAATCATGAAATAATCCAGCTAAAGTTATTAAAGGATAATCTGAATGAGTATTAGATACCATTAAAATGTGTTTGAAATTATGAAAATAACGAGAATTTTGTGTCATTCCTGCTATTATTAACTCAGAAATCTCACGAATTTTGTCATCAGTAACCAAAAAACCTAATTTAGTAATGGCATTATTTAGTATTTGATGACACTGAGACAAATAATCGTTTTGATTCATGAGTTTTAGCTACTCTGTAATGAGTAATTATGAATAAATGGATAAAAAATATTAAGAGTTTTTTTCAATTTTATCTTAACCTGAGAAAAAACTTCTCTTATCTCCCTGATAAACTTATTACACTTGTTTCCGGTTTTCGCCTATGGGAATAACCAAATCTCTTTATCTCCCTTAAAAGATGGAAGCAATAGTAACAAAAATTGGTTTGATTATGAATTTTTCTTCTATAGCTAAACTAGGAAAGCATCTAGGTTTACTGGTGAGGGTAGCGG
>NZ_VRZC01000172.1 GCF_016743215.1 Geminocystis sp. GBBB08 | reverse complement strand
GCCTGATACAGTGTCAACAATCTGTTGAATATCAATGCCTTCATATAAATCTCGTCTGCCTAAACACTGAGATAAAACGTGTCGCCAGGGGTGATGTTTAGCGTCTTCTGCGGTTATTTCTCCAGCTCTAATTGCTTGTGAAATCCATGTATGATCAAGAGTTACTTGCTCTAATTTTTCTTTTCGTAAACGATAAAGTCGAGAATCACCTACATGAGCACGCCAAGTTTCGCCATTTCTAAACATAATCAAGACTAAAGTTGTACCCATATCCGCCCTTGCGGGATTATTACTTTGATCTTCTAAAATACCTTCATTAGCTTGATAAACAGCTTTTTCTAGTAAGTCATAGGATTCGATGGGAGCTTCCCAGTTAGCTTCGAGATAGTCTTTTATTACTTCTGTGGCTATGCGACTAGCTTCTTCTCCTCCTGCATGGCCTCCCATGCCGTCTGCTAAAATAAAAAATCTTCCATTTGGGTCAATATAATGGTTATCTTGATTATAAGGTCTAACTAATCCTGGATCTGTTAAACCAGTAAATGCACATTTCATAAAGTTACTAATTTTCAGTTGCAATAAGTTATAGTTTGCGATCAAATTTATCTAATTGTCTCAGTAAGCGGAATAAAGACAAAGCAGGAAAAATACTGATAACAATAACAGCGATCGCCAATTGCCATAGTCCGTTAACAACCAGTATAGTACTAGATAGAATTAAAGCACTCATAAATAAACTATAGTTAGTTGCCATTTGCATCCCTGCGATACGACGTAATAATCGTTCCGATTCTAATGATCTTACCCGTAAACGGAGATCTCCACGTTCTAATTTTTCTATTGTATCGTCTAATCGTCTTGGAAGACTTAAAGCACTGTTACTAACTTCCATGGCTTGACGACTAAATTCATCAAAAATTGATTTACCGATACCGTTATTATTAAAATCCCTCATTATTTGAAAAGCAAAAGGTTGTGCTACTTCCATAAAGTTAAATTGCGGATCTAATCCTTTACCAACACCTTCTAGGGTAGAAAAAGCGCGCATGACAAAGGTAAATGTAGCCGGAAAACGAAAAGGTTGATCATAGGCTATTTCGTACAAATCTTCACTAATTTTACTAATAGACTGCTCCTCAAAAGGTTTATCCATAAAATTATCTAACATAAATTGTACAGATCTTCTAACAGGTCCGGGATCATCCATTACCGCTAATGCCTCTAAATCAATTAAAGCGCTCACTACTCGATCAGCATTTTTTTCGGTGATGCCAAATAACATTTCGATCAATTTTTCTTTCACATTACTTTTGAGTTGCCCCATCATGCCAAAATCGTAGAAAATCAATGCACCATCAGAAGCTACAGCTAAGTTACCCGGATGAGGATCAGCATGGAAAAAACCATCATTTAGTAATTGTTGTAAGTAGGCTTTTGCCCCTAATTTCGCCAATATTTTTCGATCTAATCCAGCAGCTTCTAGGGCTTCATAATGACTGATTTTGATTCCAGGCATATATTCTAAGGTTAAGACTCTCGGAGATGTATAACGCCAATAAACTCTTGGTACTTTAACCCAATCAGCACCTCGAAAATTACGCCTAAAAGTATCCCCATTTTGCCCTTCTAATAAGTAATCGGTTTCTTGCCACAAAATGCGACAACATTCTTCATAAATACCTAACCAATCTCTACCTTTACCCCAGCGAGGGTGATTTTGGAAATAGCGAGTAATTTGTTTCAGAATAGCTAAATCAATGGTAAATAATTGCGGTAATCCAGGTCGTTGAATTTTAACGACAACTTCCTCCCCTGAATATAACTGGGCTTTATGAACTTGTCCTAAACTAGCTGCCGCAATGGGTGTAGGATCAAAGCTACGAAATAATTTATTTAATGATTTACCTAAATCTTTCTCAATAATGGCGGTAACTTGCTCAAAACTAAAAGCTGGAACTCGATCTTGTAATTTTGACAATTCTTCTACATATTCCGTCGGGAAAATGTCGGCCCGGGTAGAGAACAATTGACCTACTTTAATAAAAGTTGGACCTAATTCTAGCAAGTTTTCCCGAATCCATCCGGCTTGAATTCGCCGACGTTGTGATCGTCTTTCATCACTATAACCGTTAGTATAAGTCCATTTTTTGCTATTACGCCACAGTTTGAAAAGAAGAATTAACACAAAAGTCCAAATATCGATACGACGACGAAGACTTGAGTAATTTTCACGATTCCAACGATAAACTTTTTTCCCTTTTTCAGGTTTATTGATTGTTGCCAAAGGGGCAAGATTCGGATTTGTTGGTAGATATTCTTTTGGATTAGAGTATGCGGATGACACTGATATTTTGATAAATTTGGTTGACTTAAGAATTAGGAATTCAGAATTAGAAATTAGGAATTAAGAATTAAGAATTAAGAATTAGGAATTAGGAATTAGCAGTTAAGAATTAGGGCTAAAGCTCTTACTAAAAGCCTATTGGCAATTTGCTTTTGCCCATTGCCCTTTTTACTGTTTTTGGCGATAAGTATTTAATTCTGCTTTTAAACGAGCAATTTCTGCCCTAAGTTCGTCTAATAATTCTTGTAAATCCACCGAGCTATCAGCCGTTACTGTGATCGTAGTAGGATTATTTGATTGTTGTTTTTGAGCTTCTGCCCTAGCTTTGACTTCCCTGGCAAATTCTTCTAGTCTTTGTTTGGTTTCCGCATCAAATTTACCAATATCACTGAGGATATTTGTCAAAGTATGTTCAACTTTTTCTGTCATGACTTCAGCAAAGGCTTTACCGAAAATAAACGCTTCTGTTAATAGATTACTCATTTGCAATATTTCTTAACGCTTTTGTTACAAATTATATCTTTATTTTCTCAGTCTTATAACAATTCAAGAAAAACACATATAAAAACACATATAAAAACAGAATAAACTGACTATCTTAAAATCACTTATAATCCCAGATTTTGATGAAAAAATCCTTTAAAAATAAGACTTTAGGAGTCCTAAGAAAATAAAACCTTTTCACAAAAATAATTAAGTTTAGGAAAAAAAATACATAAAATCAATTTAACCAATGTTTAAATCAATATTATTAATGATTACTTATAGCTTTGGGCTAATTTTTCTAAAATACGAGGTTTTAAACGCTCAAATTCATCTTTGAGTCTTTTCCGACTGACATTAGCTTCTCCTTTATCGGTGAAAGAAGTGCTATTTTTAACCCATTCTTTCATAATATTACATTGATTAGAAGCAATAGTAGAAATCATGCTATGTTTACATTTTTGTGGTTCTTCTAAAGCAAAAAAGAGAATTTTATAACTACCTAATTCTGAAAGAGAAATAACGACTTGTCTAGCACTTTCTGTTTTTAAATCTAAATAACAAGGTAACCATCGTGGTCCGTAAGTAGGATTATAAATTACAGTAATCCATAAAATCATCGGATGAGGTGAGTTAAGAAACAGAAACTGGTTATAGCGAATACTAACTATTCGATTTAAAATATCTTGTTTATCTAACATTACCCATAAACTAGGATAGGTTTCAGTTTCGGTATTAACAATACGGGGGAAAACTATTTTTTGTATCGGTTTATTTTTAGGCCATGTTAATTGAGTCTCTTTTGATACTTGTGGTTGAGATGAAGATTGGTTGATTGCACCGTCAGCAATTTCGGTTTTATCATCAGGACGAACATTCGGGCTGTCATTATTGGCAATAACCGTTTCTTGCCCTGAATAATTAGTTTGATTACCAGCATTAAGGCGATTAGTCGTTTTTTCTAATGCTTCGATAACTTTTAATATTTCAGCAACGCTTTGAGGACGATTCTCCCTAGATTTCGCCATACACTTCAAAATGATGTTTTTCAATTCCGAAGGTATTTGTAAATGAGATTCAAAGGGGCGTGGTTGAAAATCATGATGAGCTTTATACCATGCTCCAAAGGAAGAAGTTTCAGGTAAAATCGGCATTTCTAGGGTTAACATTTCATACATCATTACCCCTAAGCTATAAATATCTGATCTGTTATCTAATTCTTTTCCCTCCATTTGCTCTGGGGAGCAATAAGCCAAAGTTCCCATAAATGAATGAGTTTGAGTGGCATTTGCCTGTACTAATTTAGCAATGCCAAAGTCTAAAATCTTCACTAATTCTCCTAAAGTCGGATCTTGCATTACAGAAACATTACTAGGTTTAATATCTCGATGTACTACTTGACAAAGCTCACCATGTAACATTATTCCACTATGAGCCGCATCCATTCCGACACAGATTTGACGGGTGATATAGAGAAATCGCTTTAATGCCATAGGCTGAAATTTAATAATATCGCTTAAACTTTGCCCTTCTAAAAATTCCATGACATAATAAGGGACTTCATTCTCATCGATACCATAATCTCTGACTCGGATGATATGAATACTTTTTTCCCCTAAGAGGGCGCTAATCGTAGCCTCCCTTTCAAAGCGATGACGCATTTTTTCATTCAGCAGAGTTTGGGAGAGGAATTTAACGGCTACGGTGACTCCACCTAATACCTGATCTTCCCCTCTATAGACTTGTCCCATAGCCCCAGAGCCTATTAGTTCTATTAGTTGATAACGATCACCTAATATCCGATTGTCTTTTTTCCCTAAACTCATGATTTAACTTAAGTATCAAATCTTATCTATTCTTATTTTGACTCATGTTCTGACATTTTATCCATGACGTTCTAAAATTCCTTCCATGGTGTTGAGAATATTATTTCCTGTCATCATCGCACTGGTTATATGATAGGTATTTTCCTCAAGACAAAAGTAAGTTTCAAAACCATTTAAACGACGATTATCTCCTAATACCCAATATCTTTGAATGATCGAATCATTACTTAACCAACCTTCTCCTTCTATTTTCTCAAAGTCGCTTCGTTTTAATACATACGCATATTGAGTTTTTCCTGCTGGTAAAAATCCTTTATACTCAAAAGTTATATCTGGGCGATCTCCATTAATAAAAACGATTTTAGTTTTGATAACAAACCAATTAGTTTGATCCCATGTAATAATACTAGCACCTTTAAAGAGGGTTGATTTTTGGTTTTTATCTAGCCATGTACCTTTAATAATCCAACGACTGGGTTCTAGGAGAAAGGTGTGAGTCATGAAAATAGGTGGTAAAAATAAAGGATAAAAGATCAAAACTTTAACCTATAACAAATAATATATACAAAAATGGGAACTCTGAGAAATAAAGTTTCCTAAAATATACTTAAGAATCATTAACGAATAAACTGCTATACTTAAGACTTAAGCAACTAATTTGTTGTTTTATTCCTGATGAATATTTTGATATTGTTAATATTATTACCGCTTTAGAGGGAGATTATGACTACTTCCCTACAACAATCAAGTAAAGATTCCATCTTACAATATTTACTTAAAGAAAATAAGGCTTCGGCTCAAACTATAGCTGAAGTGATTAATATTAGTCCTCAAGCTACTCGACGACATCTAAAAGAGTTAGAAGAGCAGGGATTGATTGAACTTTTTATAACTCAAATAAAGACAGGAAGACCACAACATTTGTATTCTCTCTCAAAGAAAGGGCGTGAGCGTTTCCCCCAAAATTACGGGGAATTTGCCGTATCATTTTTGGATACTCTGACGGAAACCGTAGGGGAAATTCAAGTCTCGAAAGTATTAGAAAAACAATGGCAGAGAAAAGCTGAAAATTATCGACAACATATAACAGGGAAAACTTTACGTCAAAGAGTTAGTCAGTTAGCCCAAATTAGGAAACAAGAAGGTTATATGGCGGAATTGTTTTGCGTAGAGGAAGATTCCCATAATCCGCCAAAATTTTTCTTAACGGAGCATAACTGTGCTATATCTGATGTAGCGGAATCTTATCCTCAAGTTTGTAGTCATGAGTTAGAAATGTTTGCTTCTTTATTTCCTGATTGTAAAGTAGAACGGACTAATTGGATTAATGATGGTGAGCATCGGTGTGGTTATTTAATTCAAGGTTTAAGTTAGGAATCATCCCTCAGACAATGGGCAACGGGGAATCGGGGCAATGAATGATGCACTGGTAAAATCTTTATTCTAAATTCTAAATTCTTCTTGGCTTAGTAAGAATAACTGATTGAAACAATATTAAAATTCATTTTTCAAACTTTGTTAATTAAATATTTTTGTTCTGATGCAAGATCTCAGTTTTAGAAAAATTATAGGATAAATCTCTAATGTATAACATTTCAAGATAGGATTATTCTTGATGATTAGAATTTATTGGGAGAAGTAAATTGTCTCAAGCACAGCCACCTCAATTATCTCCGACTAGGGAGATTGAATTAGATAATAGTTTCCGAGCAACTACAGAAAAATGGTTTGAATATTCTATTACTGCACATCCTCATCATACTGATTATGGGGGAATCGTTTGGCATGGTAATTATTTAACTTGGATGGAAGAAGCTAGAGTAGAATGTTTGCGATCCCTAGGCATAAATTATGCTAATTTAGTTAGTCTAGGATGTGATTTGCCCGTTATCGAGATAAATCTTCGTTATCATCAGTCGATGAAAATGGGCGATCGTGCTATAGTGAAGACAAGAATGAACGAGATTCAGGGGGTAAGAATCCATTGGGATTATCAAATTACGGCGGAAGAAACCCCTTTAATTTATGTTAGTGGTAGAGTAACTTTAGTGGGTATTGATCGAGAAAAGGGTAAAATTATGCGACAATTACCACCATTGTTAAAAGATGCCCTTGTCAAATTGTAGAAACTTCTATTTAATTATTTAAGAGTCAATGAAGACAGGAACTTTCCATGAGTGAAGATCAAAAAAATAACAGTTTTATTCTGGGATTAATTATCGGTAGTAGTATGGCTACGGTAGTGACTCTTTTATTGTCTCCCCGAAATGGCTCAGAAAATCGACAAGTTTTAAAAAAAACCGCTCAGGCTTTGCCGGAAATGGCTCAAGATTTATCTTCTAGTCTCGAAGTTAATCGTCATCGTCTTTCTCAATCAGCTCTCAAAAAATGGGATAATACCCTTAATCGTCTCAAAGTTGCCATCGCCGCAGGAATAGAAGCCAGTCAAAATCAATCTAACCTAGATGATAAGTAATTGAGAATGAGGAATGAGGAATGAGGAATTACCGGCACAGATTTCGGTTTTACCACCCCATCACTAATCACTCACTATTTACTATTCCATATTCACTATTCCCTATCCTTCCTAAGTACAAATTATTTCCTTCTAAAGTATAATTATGACTGAACCTATTTTTTGGCTAGGATTTTCTCTTTGTTTAGTCTCTATTAGTTTAACCGCAGTGCTTGTAACTTTAATCCCAGTTGCCCAAGAATTAAGCCGAGCGGCTCGTAGTGCTGAAAAACTATTTGACACTTTAAATAGAGAATTTCCTAATACTTTAGAAGCAATAAAAGCTACAAATATAGAATTAACTGAATTAAGTGGTGAAATGAAAGAAGGAGTTAAAAGTGCTTCGGGTGCTGTTAAACAAATCGATCATAGCCTAGTTACTGCTAAAAAACAAGTGGAAAATGCCCAAATTAAAAGTCGTAGTTTTTGGGCAGGTTTAAAAGCAGGTATTCGTACATGGCAAACCTATAATAATTAACCTGAGTTCGATGTAAAATTGTCGGTGAAGATGAGACTAGGTGACTAGAAGACTAGATGACTAGAAGACTAGATGACTAGATGATTAGATGACTAGATGACTAGATGACTAGATGATTAGATGACTAGATGATTAGATGACTAGATGACAAGACACTTAAACATTATTAAAATTAGTTTTGTAGAATTATTGACTAGATTGAATTATTTTTGATGTTA
>NZ_VRZC01000171.1 GCF_016743215.1 Geminocystis sp. GBBB08 | reverse complement strand
CTTCATAGCTATCATTTGAAAAAATTATTTTCTTTTCTTTATCGGCTTTTTTGGTTAGATATTTTTTTTCTTCTTTATAAGATTTTAAAGCAGTTATTATTTTATTTTCTAACTGCTGAATATTGATTTCTTCTATTTCTAAATAATCAAATATATCTATATTCTCTAAAATTTTAGTTCTTAACTCCACATTTTTTTTAGAAATAATAGTAATAATTTTAGGAGACAAATAACTAGATTTTGTTTTCAGATTATTAATTAAGGAAAATTCCCCATTATTAGGTCTTTTAATCAGAAAAAAAATCAGAGGAATATCATAAGTTTGTAATAAATTTTCGTAATCATCCAATAAATAGTTAAATTTAGTTAATTGACAATTTTTATTAAAAAATACTAACTTGTTACAGTATCTATTTAACTTTTGATAAAGTAGATTATCGTCTCCCATAAACAAAATTTTCCAAGGTTGATTACCCCATAAAATTGACCCTTTGGTTTTGTCTTTTTTTTGTAGCATTCCTTTTTAAACTTTATCTGTTCAAATCAAGAGACAAATGGTTTTACTATTATAAAAGATTGTAACATATTTTTATTTTGCTTACTCTAAATAACCTAATTCTTAATAAATATTAATATTTAAGAAAAAGAGGGATTAATGATAGAAGGATTGAAGGATGTTTCCACAATCGAAAATGGTTTTTCATGCCAATCTACCGCCCAATTTTGTTCATTTAAATATTTAAGTAAAGGCATTACTAATTCTAAGTTACGGCAAAACCAATATTGTTTTTCTTGATTTTGATCTGTAAATATGATTTGATATTGATAAGCGTGACCTAGTGTTCTTAATAATCCTGGATACTTTTTTAACTCTTTTTTTATTTCTGATTGAGAATAGGTAATAATACTATTTTTTTGAAAATGATAAGGAATTTTAATCTTCGGTTTAGAGGAAGATTTTAAGGGTTTAGAAATATTAATCTTCTCCGGAGAGACAATTACTTTTGGAGTGGGTTTTTTCTGATAAAAAGGAAACATTATTTTTACCGTAAATTTTGATATTATTCAAGAATGAGAAATGAAAAATTACAAGGAAAAAGCTTATTTCACCATTATTTATTCCCTAAGCTGATAAACCCCTTTAAAATAAAATGTATCTAAGCAATGCAAGGCTAGAGTTTAAACCCCTTGTTACCTCTTGCTTATTCTCCTTGATTTGTTCAAAAATAAAATGCAGTATTAATTTTGCTTACCTACTTATTTGTTAGCTGTAAAATAGATTTATTGCAAAATAAAAACTAAGATCAAACTTGGATAGTTTAATCTGAATTTTCTTCCCAAATCCGCTTACTTGTTGCAGAAGTCTAATGAATTTTAGCGATAGTATTGTCTGATTTATTCAATACAGCTTATCATTTGACACTTAGTAATAATAATTAGAAGTTTGAGAGGTGGTTTCTGGGGCAAATGCTAACCATAAGGGAAATTTTAGCAAGGAAAGACTCACTTTATCATCACTTTGATCCATTATTACAAATGGTAGATCTTTTTCTTCCACTATGCGATCGCCTTTTTGAATAAGAGATTCAGATGTTTCAAATAATACTACTCCTCGATTTGGGCCAAAATCACTGCGAGAAATACCTAAACAATCCTGTAAACCTCGCCGCCATTCTCCCAATCTTTCAGGTGTATCTGCTAAAATTAAAGTGCGACTGCGATCGCCATATAATTGATATAAAATAGAGATAATTGCCGAAGCTACCAAGATGTTTTGTAGTCTAGTTCCCATAGTACGTAAAGCACCTCTTCCTCCTTGGGTAAAAAACCATTCAGCAACCCTTTGAGCGTGAATTGGTTCAAAAGTTCGTCGTAATTGCCAAGCCGCACCATAATAATCAGGTTTTGTGCGATACTGATCTAATAAACGACGAATTTGACGAGTTTCCTCTTGAAAATTTTTTTCCACAAATTGCGGATTGGGGTTATTATTTTGTATAGTAGCAGTGTTGTTAGAAACAGTTTCCCATGATTGAGAAGGAGTGTTTGATAATTCCAATTGTTCAGCTGCGGTAGCTAAATCCTGTAAACTACCCACTAAATAATCTTTAAAACCTTGAACTCGAATAGATAAATCTTGAGAAACACCAGAAAAAGTAGTCTTCATTTCCTGTTCAATTCTTTCTTTTCTACCCTCTAATTTTTGTATAGTTAATTCTAGGCGTTGTTTTTTTTCTTCTAACTCTTTTAACCCTTGTTGAACAATTAAATTAATATTAGAAATAATCGTTTCTTGCTGGTTGATTAAATCTTGTTTTTTGTCTTCTAAAACCTGAATTTCTGTGATATAATTATTTGGTTTATTGCCAATAGTTTCATTAATTTTTTCGGTAGATTCTAATGGCAATGGGATAAATTTATTTTCGTCATCTTCCATAGAATTAACATCTGTTTCATTTAATAAATTAGTATTTTTTTCCTCTAAATCTGAATTAAATAATTTTTTTTCTGATACATTTTTAATTACTAATTCTGCGTTAACAGATTCTTGATTTTCATGATTAATAGATAATTCTAAAGCAGGATTTTCCGTTAAATCTTTTTTTATTTCTAAGGATAATTTTGTCTCAGTATTATTTTCTTTTTGTGATTGCATCTCCCATAAATCTTCATCATCAAAACTATCTAAATTAATATTTTCGATTTGATTATCTTTTTTGTTATCCGACATCATAATTTTTATAATTGTTTAGCTATAAATAAAAAGTTTTTTTGAGCTTAAAAATTGAATTATTTTTTAAAAGAACAATATTTTTCTAAACATTCTTTTAAGGTATTGGGATCAAATATAATAGGTAAAAAATGAATACTGTTCACTTCTTTAAAGTATAACAAAATAGGTATAGGTTGCCAAAATATTACCCAGTTTTCCCATTCACTATAAGGAAAAGTTCTAATCAGTTTTTCTCCACGATAAACATCTAAAGTAGTAGGGGTAAATGTCAATTTAATGAGATTAGCTTGAATTAATAAAAATATACCAAAAACTGTAACAACTAATGCCAGTATTAATGACCATAAAATTAAGGCAATACCTGCAATGATGATAACGATAGGAATATTATAATTAGCTCTTAAGGTGATACTACTAGAAGTTAAAACAGTACTTTTCATTCCTTTTTTCTAAAAAATATTGATTGAATATAATCTTCATTGTATAACAATTTTTGAGGCAAAATATAGTATGATGAGCTTTAATTAATTATTAAGAGGTTAAATAAATGCCATATACCACAGAAGATGGAGGCAGAATCAATAATTTTGCCAATGAGCCTAAAGTTTATCAAGCTGAACCACCGACTAAAAAACAAAAACGTAATTATGTTATACTGGGGATTTTTGGAACACTTTTAGTGACAGGAGTCATTGCGATCGCCTTTGTTGCCTCCAATGTATAAAAAATAATCTTGAAGATAAAACTATTCCTCAAAATAAGTAATAAATTTTTGGTAAAAATATAGCACTCCTATGGGAGTTGTGAGATTTAAAGAGGTGTTAGCTATCAGCTTTCAGTGGTCAGCTTTAAGGTATAGTAAAATTTACAGATTTATTTTTTAATCTTTAATTCTTCACGAATGATTTAGGATTGTTATACTTTAAACTATTTCCTAGTAAGGGATTTATCCCTTATTTTTCTCACTCAAGTCTGCTGTAAAAAGTATGAGTGATGAGGGCAAAAAATAAAAATTTTTAACTTATTTAATAAACCTAATTAAGAGCGGCTGAATTAATCAGGAAGCTATAAAAATTAAGAATTTAAACACACTACATCAATAAAAAAAAGCACAGTTTTAGCAAAGGGTTTAAACCCCTTGTTTAGTCAAAAAATAAGTAAGTATTATACAATTACATACTCTAATTCTAAGAATTAAAACCCGATGCCCCGTTGCCTATCCTCATTAAAATACTTTTTCAGTAACCCCTAATTATTTTTCATTGATAAATTAATTCTATTTAACTTCTTATCTACCTCTAAAACTCTGACTTTTACGACTTGCCCAACTTTTACTATTTCATTTGTATCACTTACGAATCTGTCTGCTAATTGAGATATATGTACTAATCCATCTTGGTGTACTCCAATATCAACGAAAGCACCAAAATTAACTACATTAGTGACAATTCCTTCTAGGGGCATTCCTTCTTTTAAATCATCAATTTCTTTTATATCTTCTCTAAATGTAGCATATTGAAATTTAGCACGAGGATCTCTTCCGGGTTTTTCTAATTCTTGAATTATATCCTGTAATGTAGGCAATCCAATGTTTTCAGTTATATATTGTTTTAAATCAACATTTTTAAGCTGTGAATTTATTTGAGCAATATCTGTTAAAGGTATTTTTAAATCAGTGGCAATAGTTTTAACAATATTATAACTTTCAGGATGCACCGCCGTTTTATCTAAAGGATTTTCACCGTCACGAATCCGCAAAAAACCAGCAGCTAATTCAAAGGTTTTCGCCCCTAATTTTTTTACTTTTAATAATTCTTTTCGGCTTTTAAATGCTCCTTTTTCGTTACGATAACTGATAATATTATTAGCAATTGTTTGATTTATACCAGAGACAAACATTAACAATTCTTTGGAGGCAGTATTCAAATCTACTCCAACATAATTAACACAACTTTCGACGGTTTCTTCTAAGTTTTTCTTTAATAATTTTTGATCAACATCATGTTGATATTGTCCCACACCTATGGACTTTGGATCAATTTTAACTAATTCTGCTAAAGGATCTTGTAACCTTCTTCCAATACTAATTGCCCCTCTAACGGTTATATCTAAATCGGGAAACTCTTCAATAGCTACCTCACTGGCAGAATAAATAGAAGCGCCCGATTCATTCACCATTACTTTAATCGGTTTTTTCGCTATTGTTGCCAAAACTTCCGTAATAAATTCGTCTGTCTCCCGTGACGCTGTGCCATTACCGATGGCAATTAATTCTATCTGATACTTTTTGATTAACTTTTTAACAGTATCAGAGGCGATCGCCCTTTTTTCATTGCCACTATGAGGAAAAATAGCTTGATATTCCAAAAACTGCCCTGTTGCTGATAAGACACAAACCTTGCAACCTGTCCGAAATCCGGGATCAATTGCTAAAGTTGGCTTCATACCTGCAGGAGGAGACAATAACAATTCTCGCAAATTAGCTTCAAAAGTTTTAATGGATTCTTTATCAGCCCATGCTTTAATTTCTGAGCGTACATCTCTTATTAAAGCAGGTTTGAGCAAACGATGAAAACTATCTTTTAGCATTACTTGATAAAATTTTCGCACTTCATTAATTTTAGTTTGAATTACCCTTGATTCTAAATAATTCATAACCTGTGACTCATCAAAATCAATATCTATTACCAGAATTTTTGCTGATTCTCCACGAAATAAAGCAAGGATATTATGAGGAGCAATTTTGGTGAGTTTACTTTTAAAAGTACGATACATTTCAAATTTAGTACTACCTTGAGGATAATTCTCTTTGACACGAGAAACAAACACCCCATTATCTAGGATAAATTCCCTTAAATAAACTCTTAATTCTGCTTTTTCAGCAATTTCTTCCCCGAGAATGTCACTAACACCATTTAACGCCTCTTCTATAGTAGTTACTTCTTCTGACAGATATTTTTCCGCTTCTTTTTCCATAGAGATGGATTTTCTTTGAGGATGATTAAGACTTTTGACAAATTCAGCAAGGGGAGTCAAGCCTTTTTCTTTCGCCATAGTGGCACGAGTGCGTCTTTTTGGCTTAAATGGTAAATAAAGGTCTTCAAGCTCATTTTTTTGTAAACAAGCCATGATTTGAGCTTTTAATTTATCACTGAGTTGATTTTGAGAAGCGATACCATCTAATATAACTTGCTTACGACTTTCTAATTCTTGTAAATAGATAAAGCGATCATGAATGTTTCTTAATTCAATTTCATTCAAAGAACCAGTACGTTCTTTACGATAACGAGCGATAAAAGGAATAGTAGCACCTTCTGTCAATAATTCTAAAGCATGATTAACATTTTGAATATTAAGGGATAATTCCCTAGCAATAACTTGAGGAATATTGAGCATTTTTTCATTAATTATTTAATTTGAATAATAAAAACTGATTTTTTTGTTTACCTTCTTTGTTAAAATTATTATCACTAATCATAATTAAACTTTGACTCCCATCCGCTAAACGAGGACCAAAAGTGATACCCTCTAAATTATCTAATTGAATACCTAATTTTTGCAAATCTAAAACTAATTTTTTACGAATTGGGATAATATTACTAATATCTTGTGTCAAAGTTTTTTCACTAGAAATATCCGTAGCATTAGCTATAACTAATTGGAAGATTTTTGCACCATATCCTCTTAATCCTAAAGTACGTTCTAAACTTAATAAATAACCTTCTTGGGGTAGTGCCAATAATTCTGATACTCCATTAAATAATACCCCTAATGCAGGATTATCGATCAGATATAAATATTCGCCTACTAAAACAGGATTCCCTATAGGATTGATAACATAGTGCATTAACCTTGATCTTAAAATAGTTTGAGGGTTATTAAGATCGACATCTTGCACTAAAGCAGATTCTGTGACGGTAAATAATCTAAAAGGATCTTGAGGCATTATACCATTAGCTTTGATCGTTAAAGATTCAAAACCAAGATTATTTTCAACTCCTTTTTTTTCTCCTTGTTTTGGTATATATCTATCTGGTATTCTCACAGAATTTTTGAATTTACCATCAAGATTATATTCATTAATAAAAGGGGGAGTATTAGTTTTAGAAACTCCTTCACTAGAAATAAATAAGGAATTTCTGGGGCTAAAAGTGATGGCTTCAGTATCCGAAGTATTAGGAGGATAATTTTCTCCTTGCTTATTTTTTAAAAAGGTAACATTTTCGACATTAACATCATTAATTGTATCGTTATTTATGTTAATTTTTAAGGTATAAAACCGAGCAGGTGAAAAGTATGATCTATCATCAGAAATAGCATAATAAACATCTTTATCAGGATTATAAGTTATGCCAGAAAACCCTCCGATTAATGTATTTTCATAGTTAGTTTCTGTTAATTGATATTCCCCTAAAAACTGTAATTTCAAATCTAAAAAGACTCTATTTTCAGCTAAAGTTTTTACATGATAACAGCCGAAAACTAATAATAAACAAATAACAAAGATACTAATAAATCTAAACTTTTTAAACATTATTGAAGAATGAGGAATGAGGAATTTACAGGCAAGATGCCTGTTTTACGGTAAGATGACGATTTAACAACTATAAATTATAAACTATCCCCCATCACTATTATTTAATACTCAAGCACTAATTAATTGTATATAGGTAATGCAAAGGGTTTAAACCTCTTGTTAACCATTATTGTTATCATCGGTTTGAGACAAATAAAATGCAGTATTAATTTTACTTACCTACTTAATTAGGAGAAGGAAAAGATTCCATAAATATACCTCTCGTCATCGGTTGTTCTACTATTAATCCTTCTTCTCCTAAAATATTTAAAGGTTTACCTTCGACACTAATCCAAACATTAACAGAAGGATTGACACTACTAGCAGTATAAATTACTTGCCCTAAACGACTAATCATCGAGGCACTACCACCACCAGTAGTAAACTCTGAAGATAAGTCGATGTGAATACCGTCATCTTTAACGGTTAAATTAGTTAACTTGGTATTTTCGGGAATAGCAGTGGTAATATTATTACTATCTAAACCGGTTAATAATTTATTAAATGCAACGGTTAAAGATTCTTGATCATCTTTTCCTTTTTCAATTTGTATAGTAGTAGGAACTAATGCTAATTGATCATTAATACCGTAAATTTCTATTTGTTGCTTATTAAGATCATTATTTATTTTTACCTCAGTTTGTGAATTATCAACAGGATTTTTTACAGCTAATTTACTATAAGAATACCAAGCGGCAATAGTGCCTATTGCTAATA
>NZ_VRZC01000170.1 GCF_016743215.1 Geminocystis sp. GBBB08 | reverse complement strand
GTCACCACTAAGGGCTGGTTGTTCATCATTATAGCGACTATTGAGAGAACTAGATAAGGAAGATAAATTATTAGAATTACAACCACTGATAATGAAACTAGAGGATAAAAGAAGTAGGGCAATAATTAACTTCAAAACTACAACACAATAAACTAAAAATTATTACAATAAACTATCAAAAAAACCATTGAATTTTAATAATCGAAATTGTCAGGATTTTGAGGATTCTGAGGATTATCGGGGTTATTCTTCAGATCATCATCTAAAGGTTGATAATCAACATATTCTGTGCCAACACTAGAAACTATATCATCAGCAGATTTAGGGCGACGTTTTGGAGATCTTCTTGAAGGGGGAACTTCTGAAGAATTAGGAGAAACTCTAGGAGAACTACGACGAGATGGACTGTTACTTTCTTCCCAATGATCAGGGGTTTCTTGCCAATCATCATATTCTTGGCGAGGACGAGAAGAGCTATTGCGACGACGGGGATTTACTGGAGGTTCTTGAGTGTAACCAGCCGAACGGGGACGAGGTGAACGAGGGCGAGGAGCTTCTTGTTCATTACTACGACGAGAAGTTGATTTGGGGGTAGTGCCTTGTAAACGACGACGAGGAGGCATTTCTTCTTCTTCTTCATAATCGTCATCATAACCGTCCATTCGAGCTAATTCTGCCCGATAAACTCGACTATTAGGGCGATCGTCATCAATATAGGAAGAACGTCCTTTAATTTGATCCGTAGTAACACTTCTTAAACGAACACTTTCCACGGCAAAAAACACAGCTGACACTGCTAATAATAACTGGCTAAACTGAAGAATTGGATCTAAACGCCAACCATGCCAAAGTAAAATTCCACCACACAGTAAGCCCACCGCTGCGAAAAATATATCGTGATCTCTTGAAACTTCAGGGCGTAAAGATCTTAATAAATATAAACCACCACCAGCTAAGGCTAAAAAAATCCCTAAAATACTTGCTGAGTTAAAACCAAAATTAACCATTACTAAAACCTAAAGGATGATATTTTTTCTATCTTAACGAACATGACTCAAATCTAATTTTTTTCAGAAAATAATTTGCCATAATTTCGATGATTAGGGGCGAACAGTGTCGCCCAATGGACAATATCTCAATAATTAATAACTAAGTAGTATTTTTTTATTACTTAGCGACGAATTTTATCAATTTGACTGACGGCAATTAAACCAATAGTTGTGGGAATAACTACGATGGCTGCACCCCAGACTAAACTCCAGAGAAAATTTGCTAAAGAAGGAGTCATATATTTTTTATACCTTATGCTTACTAAAAATTATCATTCTCATTTTACATTACAATAGATCGTTATTTAAGGCTAATCAAAGTAACTAATTTATGAATATGATAATTGTCGTAAGTATTACTCTAGGGATTTTATTTTTAATGATGACCGTACTATTTATTTTTCGCATTGTTTTAACATGGTATCCTAACGTCAATATGTCAGAATTTCCCTATAAATTAGCCTATATACCTACAGAACCGTTTTTAGTACCCACTCGTAAAATCATTCCCCCTTTAGGTGGTATCGATATTACTCCCATTGTGTGGTTAGGAATTTTTACTTTACTACGAGAAATTTTATTAGGGCAACAAGGTCTTATTACCTTAGCTATCAGACATAATTCTATTTAAAAGTTAAGCTCTAATTTGTCTAATGTAAGGAAGCGGATTTGGGAATTTGTGAAGAGTTAAGAGGAAAGAATCAAGGCAAGGGGTTTAAACCCGTTGTTAACCTGAGTTCGACATAAAATTGTCGGTGAAGGTGAGACTGCCATAGACTAGAAGACTAAGAGAGAATTCACTTAAACATTATTAAAATTGATTTTCGACAATTTTCGACAATTATTTACTAAATTTAATTCTTTTAGGTGGGTAAAATTTCTTTAAGACTTTTAAACCCTTATTTTTAAAGGTTTTTGACATTGAACTGACCTGTTGTTAATAATTAGGAAAAAAGATAAGTTAAATGCGTCGAGTGCTTAACTATCAAAAAAATTGTTAATTGTTAATTGCTAATTGTTAATTATTACACTGGTACGTTAACAGAAGCAGAATTTAAGGCTTCTACTAAACTTCGTACTACAGCGATCATGGCTACTTGATCATTTAATTTATTGACAGCAGAGCCAACACCAATACCATCAGCCCCAGCAGCGATCGCCATAGGAGCAGTAATATCAGAGATTCCCGAAGCACACATAACAGGTATTTCAACAGCACGGGAAATAACATGAGCGGAAGCTAAAGTGGGAGCTGCTTTTTCAATTAAGCCTAAAATACCGCTATGATTAGGTTTAGAACTTGTTCCACCTTCGGTTTGAATAATATCTGCACCAGCAGTAACGAGGGCTTGAGCTAACTCGACTTGTTCATCAAGAGCTAAAATATGAGGTACGGTGACAGAAAGAGTGATGTTAGGTAATAATGCACGGGTTTCAGCAGTTAAGCGTAAAACATCTTCAGCGGAAAAAGTGATACCTTGAGCGTAAAAACTGTCAAAGTTACCAATTTCCACTAAGTCTGCACCGGCTTCTACCGCAGACGCTAATAATTTAGCATTAACGGCAGATACACAGATAGGAAGATTAACTAATTGACGCACAGTTTTAATTAAATTAATATCGGCAGCAATATCAACAAAAGTTGCACCACCTAATTCAGCCGCTTTACATACTGCCACGACATTATCAACATCAAAATTATTTAAACCACTAATAACTTTGAGAGCTTTTTTTGTAGCGAATGCTAAGTATAGTTTAGAGTTGTTAATCATTGTGACACTTAAAATTTATCATGTTTAGACTGCCAATTATAGCACTGAATTACCGCTCTATAAATTCTGCGATAAATCCGCGACATTATCAAAAAAGGGGAGATTGAAGATTAGAAAAGCGTTATTCTAAACGATTAACCAATATTATCTTGAGTTCGAGTCTTCTCACGCCCGTGTTAAATTTAAGTAATTAGGGATAGAAATCGTTAATTAAATTCTTTAATTTGCTATTTTTGATCTTTTTCGGAAATTATTTTTGATCTTTTTCGGAAATTAAACACTTATTTATTAATAAATTTATTTTATCGAGATTCAATCAAATTAAATTCTTTTAGTGCCGGTAAAAAATTTTTATTTTCGTGACTAGGACGACTTAATTTTATTAAAACAAATCGTTGTAACGTGGTTAAATTTTGCCATTGAAATAAGGTAAGTTGAAAATCAAATTCTTTGGCTTTTTCTTCTATATCAACTGGTATAACTTCCAAATTTATCCATGGAGGTTTAGGCTCAATATTTAATTCTTGTGCATATTCTTTTGTTTTTAAATAAACTAAATCTTGTAAATCTTGTCTATATTTTTCTATTTCTTGAGAAGTTACACAAGGTTTATTAATTAAAGATTCTCTCTCAAGTTGATTAAAATTATGCCAATGATGAAGTTTTAATTTAACTCCACAGGTATCAAGTTTAAATCGAACAATCATGGGAATACAACGTAAAGAATTGACAAAATCTGTTTCAAATTCAAAAAATTTACTCATCTTGATTAGTTCAAAAAGTCCTATTAACCATAAAAGGCACGATCTCCAAAATAACGGATCGTACCCTTTATCTTAATCTATGTTGAGTTGAAAATTTATCCCAGAGGATGGAATAAAAGATCAGGATAAAAACGATTAAATTCGATTAATAAACCTGCAGTAAAAACTAATAAAGCAGTTATTAAAACAGGGGCGGTAGATAAAAAGGTTGTTAAATCTTTCATCAAAATTTCTCCTAAATAGTTAGTTAAAAATGGCTACAAAAATTAACGAGGAGAAACGGAAATATCCGAATCTTTGACTGTTAATTGACCAGAAGTAAACTCTTGTAATGCTTGTAAGGGCCACAAGAAACCAAATAACATTTTGCTGATAGCTAGAGGCACATCAATAATGATTTCCTTGAGTTCGGTATCTTTTTCTTTTCTGATGGCAATAAGATAAGCACGTCCTACCCAACCAATCCAACCTGCAATATAAAGAAATAATACACCGGGTATAACGAAATCACCAACATGATCTAATCTACCGTCAACAACTAAGTGAGGATAACCTTCAGCACCACAAAGTGCTTCTGCATAACGTTCAGCACGTTTTTTACCAGATTGAGGATCATCTGTAGTGTTACGGAAACTTGCGGCTTTAGCTTGATATGCGGCAGACTCACTACAAGGAGTTAATTGAGATAAATCTGCACTAGCAGTAGGAGCAAAATTTGCCCACAGAGTGAGAGAAAGAGCGAACGCTAAGATTAAACTGAATATTCTTCCCATAGAAATTGTTTCCTGAATTTTAGTTGAAACAATAAGTTTTTGTTACAAAAAATGAAGCTAAAAAATCACTTCAAATGCAATCTTACTGTGATTAGTAAATGCAGTAAAGTAATAAGAAGAAAATTAATTATTCTTAACAAATTACTTAAATAATGAGTGTTATTTTAGCAGTAGAAAGCAGTTGTGATGAAACTAGCGTCGCAATCGTAAAAAATCGTAATATTTTATCGAATGTCATAGCGTCACAAATTAAGCTACATGAAAAATATGGCGGTGTTGTGCCTGAGTTAGCTTCTCGTCAGCATTTAGAAATGATTAATCCTTGTATTGATAAGGCTTTAGAAGATTCTGGGGTGTCTTGGGCTGATATTGATGCCATTGCAGCAACGGTAACACCGGGTTTAGTCGGATCATTGATTGTCGGAGTAACTGCAGCAAAAACTTTAGCTATGGTGCATAATAAGCCATTTTTAGGGATTCATCATCTTGAAGGTCATATTTATGCTAGTTATCTTAATGATCCTGATTTAGAACCCCCTTTCCTTTGTTTATTAGTGTCAGGGGGACACACTAGCTTAATTCAGGTTAAAAGTAGTGGTATATATGAAAATATTGGCTCAACCCGTGATGATGCAGTAGGGGAGGCTTTTGATAAAGTAGCGAGGTTATTAGGTTTACCCTATCCAGGAGGTCCTGTTATTGATACACTAGCAAAATCCGGTAATCCGAAAGCCTTTAAACTTCCTGAAGGTAGGGTATCATTACCGAATAATCAAGGTTTTCATCCTTATGATTCCAGTTTTAGCGGTTTAAAAACGGCGATGTTAAGGCTAATTACCAAATTAAAAGAGGAAAATGGTGATGATAATTTACCTATTGCCGATTTATGTGCTAGTTTTCAATTTACTGTCGCAAAAGCCTTGACAAAACGATCAATTCGTGCTTGTTTAGATCTAAATTTAACAAAAATTGCCGTTGGCGGTGGAGTAGCAGCAAATAGTGGTTTAAGGCAACATTTACAAGAAGAAGGAGAGAAACATAATTTACAGATATTTTTCCCCCCTTTAAAACTTTGTACCGATAATGCGGCGATGATTGCTTGTGCGGCTTGTGATCATTTTAATCATCATTGGCGATCGCCTTTATCATTAGGTGTAGCGTCAAGAATGAATATTGAACAAGTAAGGAAACTATATCAAGAAACTACTATTTGATGATGCTTATGGATTCTTAATATTTGTGCGATTCGTTTTCACCAAAGTTGAGTCTAAATCAGTGATTAACTGAGAGGCACTTAAAACACCTGTTTTAAACAACGTAAACCTAGCAAAGTATATACTATACTATTGTCCTAATAATAGCGCATAGTGCTATATGGGGTATAATTATTGCTATATAAAGATTTGAAGAGTGTTATTTTCTGATGACACCAATTTGTTATCACGCCATATAATTTGTTATTGTACAAATTAGCACAAAGCCCCTAAAAATTACTTTTTAAAACATAACTTCAAATTATACATGATATTTATTACAATATTGCTATTGCAAAATTATGTTTACGGGGGTATCTCTAAAGTTAATAAGATAGTTATTATAAGATATGGCATTGTTAAATAAAAATAAAAAATGTTTAAAAAATCTTTTTTGAAAAATCTATTTATTTTTTCTTTAATATTATTAGGAATAATCTTTTTTCCTTCTATAACAAGAGGAAATAATAATCCAAAAATTTTAGTAGGTGCTGCTGCTAGTCTTCAACCAGCTTTAGAAGAATTTAGTAAAAAATATCCTCAAAATGTTGATTATAATTTCGCTGCTTCTGGTATTTTACAACAACAAATTGAACAAGGTGCACCTATAGATATATTTATTTCTGCTTCCTCTAAACAAATGGATGCTTTAGAAAAAAAGAATTTATTATTACCTAATACGAGAAAAAATTTATTAATGAATCAAATTGCTTTAATTACTCCTAAAAAAAATCCTTTATCTTTAACCAATTTTTCTCAATTAGTAGAACCAAAAATTAAATTAATTGCTATTGGTGAGCCCCGAAGTGTACCTGCAGGACAATACGCAATAGAAGTATTCAACAATTTAGGAATTTTAGCCTCCTTAGAATCTAAATTTGTATTTGGAAATAATGTCAGAGAAACTCTAACTTATGTAGAAACTGGAAATGCTGATGCAGGAATTGTCTATTTAACTGATGCTAAAAGTTCTGATAAAGTAAAAGTAATTGCGATCGCAAATAAAAAGTTACATACGCCTATTGTTTATCCTGTAGCTGTTATTAAAAATAGTAAGTCTGAGCAAGTAGCGAAAAAATATTTACAGTCATTACAAAGTGAAGTTGCTATAAAAATTTTTCAAAAATATGGATTTGGCATAGCTAAATGACAATTAATTTATCCCCTTTATGGATTTCGTTAAAAGTGTCTTTATTAGCAACTATAATTACTTTTATTTTCGGAATTATTATTGCTTATAGAGTATATCAATATAAAGGAAAATGGCGAACGTTAATTGAAACAATTTTACTTATTCCCCTCGTTTTACCCCCTACTATAGTTGGTTTTTTAATTTTAATATTTCTCGGTAAAAATAGTATTGTTGGTCAAATATTATCACAATGGGATATTAGTATTATTTTTACATGGTATGGTGCTGTCATTGCTTCTATGGTGATAGGATTTCCTTTAATGTTTCGATCGACATTAGGAGCATTTGAACAAATTGATTCACTGTTATTAGACTCGGCAAGAGTTGAAGGTGCGTCAGAAATTGCGGTGTTTTATTATATTAGTTTACCCCTTGCTTTTCGAGGTATTTTATCGGGGATTATTTTATCTTTTACTCGTATGTTAGGAGAATTTGGGGCGACTTTAATGGTGGCTGGAAATATTCCTAATAAAACTCAAACTATTCCTATGGCTATTTATTTTGCTGTACAAGCTGGAGAAATTAAAGAAGGTTGGTTTTGGGTTATTATTCTCTTATTTTTTTCATTTTTTACTATTTTGATTCTTAATAATTTATCTCGATAAACTCAAATTAGTTATGGTCACTTCTTTTTATTTTACTAAAAATTAAGAGTCAAGAATTCTAATTTTTACGGCTTAAAGTCCATTTGCAGTTTAGACAACCTTAATTATAGTGAAAACTAGCAGAATAGATATATCAATAATATTTTAAGTCTTTTATTTATTGGAAATGTTAAGAATGTTATAGGGTTTAAGAAAATTTAAAAAAGATTGTTTTTTAAATAGTTAACATCTAAAATAGTTAATAAGTTTGATTTTTTCTACCGAAAGATGATAATTTTATTTTGTGTTGCAATTTTAAAAACTTAAACACTTTAGTCGTTAAACTTGATCAAAAATTAGTTATTATTCTTAATTATTATGTCTTCTTCTCAGTGGTTACGATTATTAAAAAATGTTGGTATTTGGCAAGGCTCTTTTACTCAATTTTCTCCTGATGGTGTATTAGTAAAAAATACTCCTACAGAGCTAATTTTAGAAAGTTTCAATGACAATAAAACTCTCAAATTAACTCTAAATCGTCTCGATAGTAATGAACCTCATCATGTGAATGAATTTACTTATATTAATCGTAATAATTTTCTTTTTTAAGATGGACATTTTTCTAATGGATCTCAACAGTTT
>NZ_VRZC01000016.1 GCF_016743215.1 Geminocystis sp. GBBB08 | reverse complement strand
CATATATATGTAGGCGTTATGCTCATCGTTGGTGGGGTATGGCATATTTTGATACCACCTTTAAAATGGGCCAAACGAGTACTTATGTTCTCTGGAGAAGCAATTTTATCTTATTCTTTAGGAGGAATTGCCTTAGCCGGATTCGTGGCGGCTTACTTTTGCGCTGTTAATACTTTAGCTTATCCTGTAGAATTTTACGGACCTGCCTTAGAAGTGAAATTGGGAATCACTCCTTATTTTGCAGATACCGTTCAATTACCTTACGGAGAACATACATCTCGTGCATGGTTAGCTAATGCTCATTTTTTCCTTGCTTTCTTTTTCTTACAGGGACATTTATGGCACGCTTTACGCGCTTTGGGATTTGACTTCCGTCGGGTAGAAAAGGCTTTGGATTCGATTCAAGCCTAAAAATCCATGAGGAAAAGGGTTCAATATACTGGTAATATATTTTAATCTTCTCCTCTCCATACTTTACTACTACAACAGTTGAGGACTAATTTGGGAAAAAAGTCCATAACTTAATTATCAATGATTCTCTTGTTCATTTTAAGAGGAACTTCCAAAAACTGTCAACAGTGAGAAGGAGTGTCCTCTTTTTTCTTTTTAAATACCTAGGGCGTGTCATCAATTAAAACTTAAAAACAGGTAATATATACCTTGAAATAATTTTTTCCCAAAAATAAATAGGATGTGCTAGTTGATTATGTGCCGTTATGCTTTAAGAGATGACTAATGGGAACGAATTAAAGATATCCTTCCCGGTCGAGCAGGTACTGTAGGAGTTACGGCTAAAAATAATCGATTATTTGTAGACTAAGCAACTGATAATTGCTCTAAACCAGCAATTCTTTCCGACAGATCCAGTCGAAAAGTACCATAAGGATTAACATGGGAGAAAAATCAAAGTTTGTTTCTCCTGATAAATTAATCTCAATTAAAGAAAAGCATAAACGAATAAGGGCATTATAATTTCATTTAATTTTTAATGCAGATAATAGTATTTTTGTCAATTATTGTTAAATTAATAGATTAAATATACTTATACTTGCAATGTTTAAATGAAGATTTCTGAAATCCAAGTAATAATGGCTGAAACCTTTAAATACCAAACATTTTAGACACAGATTGCCCCTAGTTGCACGAACCTTCTATTTACGCCTATAAGCAATTTAAAAGAGGCAACCGAATTATATTTAGAGGAGATAAACTAAATAATATTAGTCGTATCTTATTAAATAAAGAACAAGTTAACTATGCCGATTAGTGACGAAATTACCATCCAAGTTACTCCTCAAGTAGCAAAAGCCTATCAATCAGCTACCGAAAAAGAAAAACAACGCCTAAGTGCGTACAGCTTCGCTGTGCCGTCAGGCAACGCATCTCTCTTTTTTGACGAAGAAGTAAAAGACGAGATTGATTTTTTAGGTAAAATAATGGACGAAATTAGCGATAGAGCTATTTCCAGAGGCTTAACACCTGAAATTTTAGCGGATATTCTCAATGACTAACTTACCAAAATATGTTTTAGATACCAATGTAATAGTCAGTGCTTTATTATTTAAAAATAGTCCACCACGTTAAGCATTAGACAAGGCAAGAAAGTCGGGAATTATTTTAATGTCTGAAGTGATTTGGGCAGAAATAAAAGAAGTTTTAGATCGTCCAAAATTCGATAAATATATTACTTCTGGCGAGAAAAAATTATTTTTAATTGAGTTATTTAATAGTGTTAAATTTATTGACGTTACCGAAGAAATTACCGCTTGTCGAGATGCCAAAGATAACAAATTTTTAGAATTAGCGGTTAGTGGTTTAGCTACTGCAATTATAAGTGGAGATGCTGATTTACTGGTGTTGCATCCCTTTCAAGGTATTTCTATTCTCAATGTTAAAGAATTTTTAGAATCAGATTATATTGTCACATAACTAATCTAAATCTTATTTTCCTCATTCGCATTTGACTATAGATTATGTCTCATTTATTGGGATATGATAAACATAACCATTGAAAATTAACCGCAAAACCGATTATGACGAATCCCAATTCAGAGGATAAAATCATTTTTCAGCAATTGATTCAACGTTGGCAGTTATCTAAATCTTCTTTAAGTTTACTCATAGGAGAATATACTCCAATTAGAGATAAATCTGACAAATTTTTTAACAGTTTTAATGATGATATTAAACAAAAATTATTAACCATTAAAGTTTATTGTAATTGTTATAATCATTGTTATATATTATCTGATTTAATTAAACAACGAGCTTATTATTTAGCAGTT
Source organism: Geminocystis sp. GBBB08 (assembly GCF_016743215.1). Taxonomy (GTDB): domain Bacteria; phylum Cyanobacteriota; class Cyanobacteriia; order Cyanobacteriales; family Cyanobacteriaceae; genus Geminocystis. The sequence continues at coordinate 36,726 of NZ_VRZC01000016.1, read as the reverse complement.
TATTTGACTAATTCTACAGAAAGTCAATTAGTTGGTAATCAGGTAGTGCAAATTGTCCAATTATTATCAAAATTAAATATTCAAAACCCTGATAGACTTTACTACTATTTTGAGGAAGTAGATTATCAACAGCATCTTTATAATTATTATCAAAAAAGCAGTAATATTTTGTTATATGTTGGTGCTTGGAATAGTCGAAAAAATATCAAAATAGGAGAATATTTAATTGAAGCCTTACAACTTGATAAAAATAAAATTTCTCCCGAAAAATTGTTAGATTTATTAGAAGATCCCCTCGATGAAATCGTTAAGGAATTTAAAGATAATGGTTTAGATGTCTCGCTAAGTAAATCAGATACAGGGGAAAATAGTATTACCGATGATTATTTAGAATATGAAGATGAGATACAAGAAAATCAAGTAGATTGGCATGAACAAGAATCAGAGCCTGATTATTATCAAGATGATATTGATGATGATGATTATGACTATTATAGTAACTCAGATCCTTATGACGGAGTAGATTGGGGAGATCCTTCTACTTTTAACCAAGCCGCATGGGATCAATTTCGTGATGATTAATATAAAACTATTAATATTTTAAGTTAACAGAATTGTTCTATACTACTATTTAAGAGAAATAAAAAAGTTTATTATGACTGGCTTTACAATAACTCCTGGCGTTATCATCAATCAAATAAAAAGTTTACTTAAGGAAAGATATAAAGAAGGTTTTCCGATTATCAAGGAAATTATCCAAAATGCTAACGATGGAAAAGCTACTCAGTTAGATTTTGGTCTGGTAGGAGGTTTAGGAAATTCCGTAAGTCATCCTCTGCTGAAATGCCCAGCAATATTTTTTCTCAACGATGGTACATTTACACCAAGTGATGCTAAAGCTATTGGCTATATCGGAGTTGACGCTAATGCTGGAAATAAGGAAAAAATAGGAAAGTTTGGGTTAGGACAAAAAAGTGTATTTCATTTCTGTGAAGCCTTCTTCTTTATTGCACGTTCACAAATAATTCCTGAAGGTTGTGGACGTTTTTTAAATCCTTGGTCTGAAGAGACAGGAGATAAAAAAAGACCTGAATGGATAGAATTATCAGAGCAAGATAGATTAAATTTAGAAAAATATTTAAAAGAACAAAAATTAATTATAGAGAATTCCGACTATTTTATTTTATGGATACCTTTACGACAACCAACAGAGGATAATCGTTGTATTTTAGCTAATTATTATAATTTAAACTCTATTCAGACTCAATTCCCTGATAACATGGAGGATAAGATAGCTTCATTATTACCAATGTTAAGGCATTTAAGGGCAGTTCGCTACTGGATACCAAACGGTACAAATCTTCAAAAGAAATTTGCTATTCAAGTTAATCAGGAAGGATTACAACGATGTCAATATCCAAGCCAAACTGCTAACTATAACCAATCAGTAACTAACAAATTGCAAGGTTTAGTTTCTTTTAATAACCCAAATAAACAATTAAAATTTGCGGGACAAGAAGCTATTATATCATCTAGTGAATTTCAACATTTAATTACATATCAAGATTCGAGTAATTTTTGGGACAAATTACAAAATTCTCCATATTGGTCAAAACGTTCTGCGATCGACGATCATGGAGATGATAAGATTGTTCCCGATAAGTCTGTACCTCATTGTGCTGTAATTTTTACTCAAAAAAATAAACAAAATCAATCAGCAAAATTAACGATTCAATGGGCAGTATTTTTGCCTTTAGCTGAAAGTTTAGATAAAGAAATAGAAGAATTTGAAAGTATAGATTCTCAATCAAATTATGATTATAGTGTCACTTTACATGGTTATTTTTTCTTAGATTCTGGAAGGAATAATATTGATTCTTTAGGTGCTATTAGAACGGGGTTATTGCCACATAAAACACCAACTAAAGAAGAAGAAATGATCCAACAGTGGAATAAAACATTAGCTACTAAAGGAACATTAAAACAAGTCTTACCCTCTCTTAAATATTTTGCAGAATATCACCAATTAAATGCTAAAGAAATATATTATCTATGTGATGGTTTAAGAAAATCTAGGTTATTTAAGAGTAATATATATCGTCAAAATATTTGTGAACAAACTGAATGGATTTATTGTTTAACACCACAAGGTAATAAGTGGCAATTATTAAATAAAGGAGCGAAAGTGTTATCCTTACCAAACACTCAAAATATAAATTTATGGAGTGTATTTTCACACTTAAAAAATCTGATTGATAAATCATATTGTTTATTAACATTAGATAATCTTCCTAATCTTCGTTATGAAGGTAATAGTTCAGATAAATGGTCTAAACAAGAAATCAAATGGTTTTTAGATAATCTGAATATACAAAAAGTTTTTACTGATATTTGTGCTATTAAATATCTTAATTCATTTTTAAAAGAAAATTATGATACCAACGAAGGAAATGAAGAAGTAGAACAAAGTCTTATTAAAACTTTAAGAGGAATCTTAACTGATTTCCCATTTAATCAATTTACTGAAGAAAAAATACAAGCTATTAAGGAATTAATTGAGTTTATTGATCATCAAAAACTGATTCTTCTCAATTGTCCAGAATATATGCTAAAAGAGTTATCTAAAAATCAAGAAATAAATGCGTTACTATTACCAGCTAAATTTAATATATCCAGTCACTGTAATTCATTAGAATATCAAGATTCTTTAAATATTTTATCTGCTATTCAAGAATGGATTAATATAACTAAGTTTAGTCAAGAAAATATTTTAAACTTGCTTATACAAATATTAAATTTATCTGAGAATAACTTACTACCTTTATTATCCAATAACCCTAATTTACTATGTTTAGCTGCTCAAGAATATTTTAGTAATAACTTAAATTTTTATTCTTACAATCAATTTAAAAGATTTAAAAGCGAATCTCGTTTATTCAAATCAAAGAATGATAATTTGAGGGCTTTAGTAAATGCAATTCAAGATTTAAAACCGATTATAGTAGAGAAAGAATTTGGTAATTTACTAGAACAAATAAAAGATATTAACCCAATATTTTGTAATATTAACACTTGTCGAGAAATCTTAAGAGCAACCCCACCATTAGCCGATGCTAGTCAAAGAATTAAACTATTAATCAATTTACTTTAAGGAGATAATTCATCATGGATTTAGAAATTCGCTACTTATTACATGGACAAAAACAAGAATACAATAATCAAAAACCACTATATATAATGTCAAATGCTGACAATAATAATTTATGGTTTAAAATTGCTCATCAAGTCTTATCGAAAAAGAAAGAATCATGGAGATTAATACCGACAGAACTATCATCTAAAATTTTATCTGTTAAATATACGTCTTTAGGATTAGAACGTTTTACACAAGAAAATGTTATCAAATTATTAAAAGAAGAAAAAGGAGAAAATTTAATAAATGCTAATCAATTAACTTCTACTGAAAGGGAAACTTTATTAACAGAAATCGGTAAAGATATTAATAATAAAGATTTATGGAGATTATTACCTTTACATGAAAATACTAACGGTGATTTAGTATCAATTAGTAATTTTACTTACTTAGAAAATTCTCGTTATCCACTGAATCCAAAATTAAAAAATATTATTACTTTAATTAAACCAAATACTAAAAATCCTAATTTATCAGATTTGCAGACAAGATGGATTAACCTATGGGATTCAAATTCAGCAATGGAAGTCATCTTAAATCAAACTAATCCTTCAAATTATACTGATTTAATTTTAAATATTTGGAAATCCAATAAAGAATTAGAAATATTTAAACAAAAATATGAGTCAAGATTAAAAGAAACATCTTGGTTAATACTAAAAACGGGAGAGAATATTGCACCTCAAAATATTATCAGATTACCAAAAGAATTAGCTAAATATACAAAAATAGTTGCACAATTAGGTAGTGATTATTATTGTGAAAGATATTACTCTGAAGAAGAATTACAATTATCTTATTCTGAATCAAATAGCATATCCAAATTATTTGAAAGGTGGTATCAAGAAAAGGTTATCGAGATATTATTATCCCAAGAATCTCCATCTGACTATATTGAAATTATTATTGATGTTTTACAGATTTACTGTCAAAAAGATAATCCAAATATTCCTGATCAAACTTTACAATATTTACGAACTAAAAACTGGCTAATAACAGAAAAGGGAAATAGCATATCACCTGCACAAGTAATTGATGTTTCTAAATTTAAAATTGAAAGAGAAGCAACAGAAATTTTAGAATCTTCTGAAAGTCATTATGTCACTGTAGAAATGCTTGATTCAAGAATTAAACAAAATGAAACAGTCTTAAAATGGCTTAAACAAGAGTTATTTATCACTGGGATAGATGCTCTGAAAATTGTTGGTGAAAGTGCAGGTAAATTATCTGATTATTATTTAGGTGAATTTAATGTATCTGATTTTCCTTTAGAGGATGCTTTAGAAGTATTTGAAGGAATTGATTTAGATATTTTACCTTGCTGGAGTTTAATTGAACAATTAGGAAAAGCACATTCAAACCGAGAAGATTGTAAAAAGTATATTTTGCCCTATCTTTTACAACGAATTGATAATGATAAACTTATTAAGTTATTAAATTGGATTTCTGATTATAAAGGAAATAATGAGATAGCGATCGCTTTATATAATCAATATTTACAAGAAAGCATTACAGAAAATCCGCATAATTTTTTACAAGAAATATTGCCCAATATTCTTCTATTAAATTTAGCAAACAAATGGACATCTCCTGAGAGATTATCAGATTATAAGCCCAATTCAACGGCTGATGATTTTTACATTGTCAATGAAACCCAATATAAAATTATTGAAGAATATTTATCAAAAAAAATAGATGAAGAAGAAATAGAATATCACAATATTGATGAATTACAAGATTATGAAATTGAGCAAGATAAATCTGAACTTTTATCTAATTACTTTAAACACTGGAATCATGTTTATCCTGAAACAATAGGTAGTTTTCTCTGTCTAATTATGGAAAACAATCTGAGATTAAAAGAACTAGCACAAGAATATTTAGGAAATACATCTATAGACATTGTTTTACGAGCTTTGATTCCCGAAAAAGAATTAATTAATTTTCTTATTTCAACAAAATCTTTAACTGATAATACTATTCAATTAAATTCTTTAACTCGTAAGAAATTTCAGGCAGAAAGAAAAAAAGACTTATCTCACCTATTTGAATTAAATTATTTAACTAATGAAATCACTATATTACCTGTTCATAATCCCGAAAGTAAATCCAAAGAAGACTTACACAAGTTATTGAAAAAATCAATACAAGAACTGGTAGAATTTTATGGTTGTAATCAGGATATTGACAAATTTTGGGCGAATTTAACTAAACCAGAACAATTAGATATAGATGTAACTAGAAATATCATTCTGCGAAGTGTTCAATACATTATTGAAAGACTACGGGTAAACAAAACTAATCCAAAAATTGGTGACATAATAGAGCAATTAATACAAGCCGAATATGAATTAGAAGGATGTAAACAATACAAGCAAGATTATAGTCCAGTATCCCAAAAAATTGATGATCTTCAAGAAGAACTTGCAGAACTCCTAGAAAATGACAAAGAAGTCGCATCTCACGTTTTAGAAGCCGTCAGAAATGAAATAGCATTAAACGGCTATAGTTATACAAGTATCCCTTTTGAAATTTTCCAAAATGCTGATGATGCTCTGGTTGAGTTAAAAATGATGGCTAAAGATGAACCTTCACCTCAACCTTTACCTGAAAATCGTTTTCAATTCATTTTAAAAACAGAAAATATTATTTCCGCTTCTGGACAAAAAACAAATTTTGCTATTGTTATGATGTATTGGGGAAGACCAATTAATTGTCATAGACATCCTCTCTATCGTAGTAATGATTATAAAAAGAGAGGTTTTGAACGTGATTTACAAAAAATGTTGTCTTTCAATCAATCAAATAAATCTCATAATTTTAACGGTAAAAATGATGATGGCACAAGTGAAATAAAAGTTACTGGAAAATTTGGTTTAGGCTTTAAAAGCGTTCATTTAATTTCTCAAGAGCCTCGAATTTTAAGTCATAGACTTGCCTTTACTATTTTTGGAGGTTTACTTCCCAGTCGTAATATTTTGGGATTAGTTCGCACTGAATTAGAAAAAGAACTGCAAAAATACAATCCTGATTTTTCCGATGCAACCATTATTAAATTACCAATAGATAAAAACCTTAATATATCTTCCGACAATATTATTAATGATTTTGAAAATTTGGTTAGCATTCTTTTAATATTTGCTAGACAAATAAAAAATTGTCAATTTATTAGGAAAAATAATTATGAAGAAAATTTATATAAAGAGGAACAATGGAAACCTCAATTTTTTCCTAACGATATGGAACAAAATATCGAAATAGGTCAAATCACTATTAATGAACATAAAACCAATGTTATTTGTATCAAATTAGAAGATAATGATCTAACAAGTGATTCAGGACATTTATTAATTGCTTTTCATCAACAACAAAATCAAATAAAATCTAGCTTAACTGAGGATATTCCTAACATTTGGGTAACTGCTCCTACAAAAGAAAAATTACAATTAAATTTTATTGTCAATGCTCAATTTGATGTTGATACAGGACGTTCAACTATTAGAGAATCTCAACGCAATACAGAAATAGCTGAAAAGTTAGGAAAATTACTAGGAAAACAATTATGTAAGTTATTTGAACAAACTCAAAATGATTGGGATTATTTTAGAGCAATTTTTCATCTGGGAAATGAGATTACAATCTATCAGTTTTGGGAATTTATCTGGAAAGAATTAATCATTTCTTTACTTAATAAACCAGAAACAGAAAATTATAATTTAATCAGAAAAGTTTTATTAACTCAACATAAAGGAATGGGCTATTTTTTACTAAATTGTCCTGCCTTACCTAATGGTTTATCAGATCAATATCAATGCTTAGTTTCTGCTACAGAAATTAAATATATCATTGATGGAATCTTAGCAAAATATTTTAATCAAGTTTTTGAACTAATAGAAGTTAAAAATCCTTTTTCCAAAAATGTTATTATTAATGGAAAACAATGGCGTGAATTTGAAAAAATATTAGATTTTAATTATTCATTACCAAAATTAAATGCTAAACCTCTTCTATTAATAGATATTTTAAACCACTTAATTAAAAACAAGGAAGTAAAACCAGAAATAGCTAATAAAATAGGAAAATTAATTAACTCAAATTTTCTTGAAGAAGTCAAAACAAATGGAAAAACAGAATATGAAAAATTCATCGAATTGTTAAAAAAAATTGAGTTTTTAAACCAAGAAAATAACTATGAAAATACTAATCAATTGTTAAATATTAATAGCAAGGATAATGAAGAAAAGTTACTATCCGCTTTTGCACCTAATGAGTATATTTTAAGTGATAAATATGATGAATATGGTTTAGCCTTCTTTTTAGCTTGTCGTCAAGAAGAACAAAAACTCAGTAAAAATATTAAAGCAGATTTACTAACAGAATGGATTAAAAATATTGCCGAAGATTTAGATGAAAGGTCAAAAGTTATTCAATATGTATTAACGTTAAAATATGGTGAATTAAAAACAGATTTAGTTGACAAATTATGTGAAGAATTTGATTGGATAAAAAATGGTACTCAAATTGCAAACCCAAATTCTACGCCTGAAACTAATAATAAGCCTTTGGAAGGCGATGAAGATGACGGTACAATAAAAAATAAAGAAGAAGCCGAGAGAATAGGAAAGTTAGGAGAAGAATATGGAGAAAAATTATACAGATTTTTAGATTATGAAGTTGATAATAAAAATAATGTTAATGGCGAAAAAATTAATAATCCTGGATTTGATTTATTATGCTCTAAAAGAGACTTTTCTAATAATGTAGAAATAAAAGTTGAGGTAAAAGCTATTACTTATACGAGACCTCGTATTCGTTTAACAAAAACAGAATGGGAGTTTATGAAACAAAATAAAGAAAATTACGAATTATTAATATATTCACACGAAAATGGAAAACCAATTCAATTAATTCGTATAAAAAATGCTTTTTCAACTATTCAAAAATCTTTAGAACATTTAGATCAAACAGAAATAACATATAACAGTAACGCTAGTGGAAAAATTGAATCTGTCATTGGATTACAACAAAACTCCGAAGGTACAAAAAATGATATTATACTTCATTGGCATAGATTATTTAGAAAATTTTATAATGAAGAAATTGAAAGATATTACTATAATAGTGAAACAGGTTTTAACAAAATTAATATATAAATTTAAAAGATTAAGTAACAATGAGAAATATTGAGATAATCAAAAAAATATGAATAACAAAATTAATGATAACCATGTTATTTTTAAGGAAATAGATCACAAAGATTCAAGATCAGGAATTAGTTTTGGTTTATTTAAACAAGATGGTACACAAGTTGGAATAAGTGTTTGTTTAGATAATTTTAGAAACAAAGAAGAAGACGCATGGCATTTAGACAAGATAGAGATATTTTCTGAATTTGAGAGACAGGGTTATGGCAGTTATTTACTAGATAAAACCTGTGAAACTCTATTTACCAGAAATCGAAAACCTATTATATTACAAAGACCTAGCAATACCATAGCAGAAGATGGTTTTGACCGAAAAAAATGGTATGAAAATCATGGTTTTATTTCACACCCTAATCCTGAAATTACATTTATGTGGAAAGAACCATAAATATTTGTTTATCCTAAAACAACGAAAATATATTGAATTACCATTTGATACTTATATTTCCTCACTTTTTCCCCCTTGATCTCCCTCAAAATGTTAACCTAAAAATTGAATTAATCTTTTAATAAAAATGCTACAGGTAACACAACATCGTTATATTCTTTCTGATTCATCAATTCTTAACGGTGAACCTATTATTGAAGGTACTCGTACTCCCGTCAGGTCGATCGCGCAACGCCACCTTTGGTGATCGCCTTTTCCGTTAGTTGATTTCTGCGATAAATTGTAAAAATTGTCTTGGTGTTAAAATAGGAATACCTTGAAAGGGATGCAATTCTAATAAGTCTTTATCCCCTGTTATAATGTGGGTTGCATTTCCATTAACTGCTAATTCTAAAAATTTATTATCATTGGAATCTCGACAAATCTCTATTTTTTCAGTAATTTCTATGATTTCTGCTTCTACAGATAAACCAGCTAGAAAATCCTCACGAATATCTCTGGAGAGATAACGATCGAATTTTTGACGACTCAAGACATCAATTAGTTCTGATAAAATCTCAGAAGAAATTAAAAGCACTCCCTTTTCTTTTGCTTCTCTAAAAACTTGCATAGTGGTAGATTGAGAGAAAATCAATGCACTTACTATTACATTTGTGTCAATGACGATTCGTTTAGTTGTCATCATTGAGAATTGATTGTAAAATTTCTGGAGTCATTCCATTAGCGATCGCTTGTTGACTTGCTTCTTCCATAATGTCTAGCAGTGGTTTTTGATTAATAGCCTTTTTTAGCATTACATTGAGAAACATACCAATTTTTTGCTGTTTTTCAGGTTTGGTTTCTCGATAAGCTTTGGCAATTTCAGGATCAACTTGAATGGTAATTGTTTCCATCATTCCTTAAGAGTTAACTAGAGAATATCTTTAATTATAATAGTAAAAATCGGTTAAATGAAGTATTTACAATATTAGAGTTAAAATAACTCAGAATGAAATTAAAGTAGATTCTGATAATGGGAAATTACACCCGAAGAAATCTCTAACCGAATGCTTCATTTAAGTCCCTTGTCAAGTATTTTCTGCCCTTGCTTATAGAGAGTGAATTTACAGAAGAAATTAATCATTATATTGAATTAAACCGCATTCCAAACCACTCGATCGCCTAGCTTCATTGTCGCCCCCTCAGGATTTTCCCTCGACATTTTCATTAAAAATACTAAGAAATCACTAATGATTAATCATCTTAAAGATTTAGCACGTTGGTTGTATCCTAAACCTACTGTTAATTATTTATCAGATCATCGAATCGTTTTAATCACATTTCCCCAATGGCAAGAAATAGAACATGATAGGGAGCATCCTACGATCGACTTAACTTGTATTATGCTCAAATCAGAAGATTCAGAAGTTCCATACTACGTTAGAGAGCCTTTATTTACTATAGTAGATGAATATCAAGACTATATAATGATTGGTTGTTGGTATATTAACCCGAAAAGAAAAAAATCTTGGAATGAATATTTAGCCTTAGTTCAATTTACCGCTAGTAGAATTCATCCTGATTTAGAAGATGCAAAAAAAACGTTAGATGCGATAAAACCATGTGCAACAGAAAAGAAAAAATATATGTATTTAGATTGGCAACAATTCCATAAATTATTCACAACTTGGCAATGGATAGGATTACAGGATTTAGGATTGATTGAAATTATCGATGGAAAAATTATCTATTTATATTAATTCATTGATAATTAACTAAATAAAGAAATGTATATTATCGCCGTAACAGGATACAAAGGCGGTGTCGGCAAAACTATCAGTTCTATTCATATAGCTCGATTTCTCTCGGATTACGGCAAAGTATTACTGATTGATTCAGATCCTAACCGCTCAGTGGAAAAATGGGTAAAACAAGGAGATTCAGAACCACCGTTTAAGGTAAAAAATGAAAAATCAGCCCCAGCTCATATTGTAGGTAACGATTTTTTGATACTCGATACCCCTGCTCGTCCAGATAGCAATGAGTTGAAAGAAATTAGTCAAGAAGCTAATCTGACTATTCTTCCTTGTATTCCTGATGCTATTAGCTTAGACCCTATGCTACAGATGTTTAATGATTGAACAGAAAATGCTACTTATCGGGTATTAATATCGATCGCCCCCCCTCATCCATCTAAATCGGCAATTTTTGGGAAAAAATTATTTCAAGGTATATATTACCTGTTTTTAAGTTTTAATTGATGACACGCCCTAGGCAAAATTAGATGTAAATGCCAGTTATAATATATTAAGAAAAGCATTTGGTAATCTTAGGTGTTAAAAATGATGAACTATTATCTGTTAGCTATAACCTATTATCTATTAATAAATTGTTAACTATAATCTATGATCTATAATTTGTTACCTTTTACCTATAGGAATCAAAAAACTTTTTGAACAACCTCTAATTATTAATATTGTTGATTATTTTGAGTTATTTAGATAAATTATTACATCCATTAACAGATTTTGTTTTCGAGGAAGAAATAAAACAAAAAGAGATCATTACTTATTATTATCAGGGAATTTGTCCTCAAACAGGAGTGAGTCTCACATTACCTCGTACTATTTTGGCGGAAAAAATCGCTTTAAGTTTATGCCGTCAATTAAAAGAGATTAATTTTTATACTGTGAAAGGAAAAATGTTAGGGATTTTGATTGTTAAAAATAATCAAGGAAAACTAGGTGTTATTAAAGCTTTTTCGGGATTATTAAACGGTAGAAAAGAAGTTAATGGTTGGGTATCCCAAATTCCGAGTAACTCTGTTATTGCCTTAGCGGAAAATCTTACTCTTAAACAGTTAGATGCCATTAAACAAGAAATTCTTAATCTTCAAAATTTACCTATTCGAGAAGAATATGAACAACTATTGGCTGAATATCAAAATCAATGGCGGAATTTAAAAGCTATCCATCGTCACAGAAAAGAAGTTAGAGATAACAAAAGAAATTTATATAGTGAAACTTTTGAAAAACCAGATTTAATTTTAGGTTTGGTAATTCTCTCGCAAAGGCGCAAAGGCGCAAAGTTTTTTTTTCAATTATTGTTGGAATTTAATCTTAAGAAGAAATTGTATAATTTACAACAAGAAAGTCGCCGAGATGATTGGGAAAGACGAAATTTAAAACATCAGTGGCAGGAAAAATTAAAGCCTCTTGAAGAAGTAATTAATAATGCTAATTTTAAAATTCAACAACTCAAATTACAACGAAAAGAATTATCAAAACAATTACAGGCACAAATGCAAACTGCCTATACTCTTACTAATTTTTCAGGAGATAGTTTAAGTATCGGTAATTTAGTCAATAAAACTTTTATTCCCACTGGTACAGGAGATTGTTGTGCCCCTAAGTTACTTCATTATGCAGCAACCAATAATTTACAACCCATTGCCATGGCTGAATTTTGGTGGGGGGAAAATTCCCCTAATGGCGAAAAAATTGAAGGTAAATTTTATCCTGCTTGTGCCGAAAGATGTCAACCTTTAATGGGTTTTCTGTTGTCTGGCTTACCTACTTTTACCCCCATTGATACACAACAATCTATTCCGATTATTTATGAAGATGATTATTTATTAGTAGTAAATAAACCCAGTGGTTTGTTATCAGTATCTGGTAGAGGAAGTAATAAATTTGATAGTGTTTTGTCTCGTTTTAGACATATTTCTAGGGATAATTGTAATCACCAGCTTACCACAGTCCATAGATTAGATCAAGATACTTCAGGTATATTAATTTTGGCAAAAACTAAAGAAAGTTATCTTCACCTATCTCAACAATTTGCCCAAAGAAAAGTAAGCAAAATCTATGAAGCCATATTAGATGGTTTAATTTCTGAATCAGAGGGAATTGTTGATTTACCTTTATGGTCAAATCCTTTAACACGCCCACGGCAAGAGGTAAATTATGATTATGGTAAACCTAGTGTTACTCATTTTCAGGTAATAACCATAGAAAAGGGACAAACAAGATTACAATTAAAGCCTATCACGGGAAGAACTCATCAACTTAGAGTCCATTGTGCCAAAGGTTTAGGAGTTGCGATTAAAGGCGATCGCTTTTATGGTATCTCAGAGGATAATAGTCGAAGATTATGTCTTCACGCCCGGGAAATTAATTTTATCCATCCTCAAGAAAAAACAATCATACATTTAAACACGGAAACACCTTTTTAACCTCAAAAAATATAACTCTATTAACTATTATTATTTACCGATGAAAATTATTGTTTATAGCAAACCCGGATGTCATTTATGTGAAGGATTAGAAGAAAAATTACGCTCTATCACTGAAATTGAATTAGAGATAGAAATCAGAGATATTAATACTAATAATCAATGGTGGCAAATGTATCAATATGAAATTCCAGTACTTTTTTTAGCAACAAAAGAAGGTGAAAAATTGATTCCTCGTCCTTCTCCTCGAATTTCAGTGGTACAATTGAGCAAAATTTTACAGAAACTTTCCCAGTGAATAATTAATTTATCCTTAAAAAATCTTTTTTATAATATATAGTTAACTTAAGTTGCTAGTTATATTAGGCATCAAAAAGGTTTATTTTAATGAAAAATCACACTAATTTTAGATATTTAGTATAAATAATTACAGTTTAAGCTAGTAACTAGCAACTTGCGTTAGTTATCACTTAATCATCTTCTTTGCGTCTTTGCGTCTTTGCGAGAAATTTTCTTGTATTTTGATTCACCAAGACTAAAAATTAAAATTAATCTTGAACAATAAATCATCAATTTTATGGAATTACGTCAATTATTATCAGATTTGGCTCATCTTAACTTTATTCCTCAACATCCTCACCTAGAAGAGCAAGTAAAAGGTATTACTACTAATTCTCATGCTTGTACTAAAGGTGACATCTTTATCGGGATGCCTGGCACAAGGGTTGATGGTGGTGAATTTTGGCAAAGTGCTTTATTTGAAGGTGCCATCGCTGCTATAATAAGTCCTGAAGCTGCTAGTAAAATACCTCCAACTCCTGAAGATTGTGTTATTGTTAGCGATGATATTGTTAGTATTTGTGCCGATATTGCTAATAAATTTTATGGTTATCCTAGTCAAAAGTTAAACATGGTAGGGGTAACAGGCACAAATGGAAAAACTACAACTACCCATTTAATCGAATTTTTCTTACATCAAGCCCAAAAAACAACAGCTTTATTCGGCACTTTATACGCCCGTTGGCAAGGTTATCAAAAAACAGCAACCCATACAACTCCTTTCCCCATTGATTTACAAGCCCAATTAGCCGAAGCGGTGGAAGCTGAAAATCATTACGCAGTTATGGAAGTAAGCTCTCATGCTTTAGCTCAAAAACGAATTAGAGGTTGTCAGTTTGATGTGGCTGTTTTTACAAATTTAACTCAAGATCATCTTGATTATCATAAAGATATGGATGATTATTTTTCTGCCAAAGCGTTATTATTTAGTCCTGAATATTTGCAAGGAAGAGCCATAATTAACCTCGATGATCATTATGGGCAAAAATTACTAAATGACATCAATGCAGGTCAAATTTGGACTTATAGCGTTGATAATCATCAGGCAGATCTATACACCAGCAAACTTAATTACCAAGCTACGGGAGTAAATGGCTTGTTACATACTCCCCTCGGCAATATCGAATTTTCTTCGCCTTTGGTAGGACAATTTAATCTATCTAATCTCTTGGCTAGTGTCGGTGCTGTTTTACAATTAGGGGTAACTTTAGATGTTATTGCCCAAAGTCTTCCTAAATTCAATGGTGTTCCAGGACGAATGGAAAGAGTTACAGTCAGTGATAACCAAGATATAAATGTCATTGTTGATTATGCTCACACTCCTGACAGTTTGGAAAATTTGCTTAAGGCAGCCCGTCCATTTATTACCGGAAAGATGATTTGTGTTTTCGGTTGTGGTGGTGATCGCGATCGAACTAAACGTCCCATCATGGGCAAAATAGCGGCAAATCTAGCGGATTTAGTGGTAGTTACCTCTGATAATCCTCGCACGGAAAACCCTGAGCAAATTTTAAGAGATATTTTACAAGGTATTCCTGATCATATTGAACCTATTGTAGAAGGCGATCGAGCTTCTGCCATCAAAATAGCTATTGAAATGGCAAAAAGTGGAGATGGAGTCTTAATTGCTGGAAAAGGCCATGAAGATTACCAAATTTTAGGCACAGAAAAAATTTACTTTGACGATAGGGAAGAAGCAAGAAAAGTATTAAAGTTAATTAGAAATGAGGAATGAGGAATGAGGAATTGACATTAATAATTATTCATTATTGATTCTTTCCTATTTCTTAAATTTGGCAATTATCTATTAACAATTAATCTAGGTAGGTTTCAGGTTTCAGGCATCAGGTATTAGGTTACATAATAGAAAATCAAGGTTTTCAGACTGCTAATACTACACAAAAAAAATACCGAAATAGTTTAAAAGATAAGGTCAAAAGTGTTCACTTGAGGAATAAAAATCCTCAAAACTGAGAACTTTTTTGTTAATGTAGTGTGTCTAAACCGTTAATTTTTATAGCCTTCTGATTCTCAACAGCAAACCCTAATTAAACAACTATTCAACAATATACAGAAAATCGTTATCTAATCACTAGTCTTCATCGTCTTGATAATAATTTTTATAGTCGTAATATCCATAATCATAACCATAGCCAACCATAGATTTTTTAACACCGTTAAGTACCATTCCTAAAACAGACATTTTGGCAATTCGTAAATCATTAAGTGCCTGTTGAACATTAGGGCGATGAGTTTTACCTAATCTCACAATCAAAACAAGCCCATCAGAAAAGGGAAGAATAATCTTACAGTCAGAAAATCCGATTAAAGGTGGAGTGTCATAGATAACTAAATCAAAATCTTCCTTGAATTTTTCCATGAAAGTTCGCATTTTTTGAGAAGAAATAATTCTGGTAGGGTTAGGAGGTTTAGAACCAGCAGTAATTACAAATAGGTTTTCTTGTTCTGATACTTCTTGAATTACTGCCTCTAAGGGTAAATCATCTGTGATTAAATTACTAAGACCATTATTGTTTTTAACTCCCAAATATTTATGTATCTTCGGTTTACGCATATCCACATCCACAATTAAAACTCTTTTACCTAACATTGCCGCCGCTTTAGCTAAGAAAGCAGATGTAGTTGATTTTCCTTCACCAGCTTCAGCAGCTCCGATAACAATAGAACGAATGGAACTATCTGAACTTAAAAGATTAATATTTGTGTATAAGGAGAAATAAGCATCAAGATTCGCTAAACTTTCTTTCTCCGCAAAAAGTCCCTTTCCTTGATTAAAACTTCTGGGAATTGATTTATTTTTTTTACTCTTGAAAATTTCTAGACTTTTATTATAGGGGATAATCGCCAGAGCTGGTAAATCTATACTGTTTTTAACGTCATCGATGGTATGAAATGCAGAATCGAGTTTATCCGCAAGAAAACCAAGTAATGAACCTACAAATAAACTAGCAATACTAATTAAAGCTATTTTTTGATTTGTACCTGAAATATTTTTAATACTATCTTGATCAATAGGGGTGAGTAACTTCCATGGAGAAGCCTGTTTTGCTACTTCTATTTGCAGACTTTCGTTAATGGCTAACAGACGATTCAAACTTTCGTTAGCAGTTTTTAAGTCTCTTTGAATTTGAAAGTATTCTTTATTTATGGTTGATAAAGTTTTTACTTGTTTATTAAGGTTTTCCCATGCCATATTAAGTTGTTTTTCTTTTGATCTTAATACTTCTATTTGGTTATTAGTATCAAAAAATTGCTGAATTACATCCACGTTATTAGTAATAGAAGTCAGAAAATCTAAAGATAGATTGGAACTTTTACTACCTAAAATCTGATAAGTTTCTTGATTTAATAACGAAACTAACTCGGCTTTTTTCGATGTCAAGGTTTTGATGATCGGATGTTGAGAACCTAGCCTGACACTTTCTAAAGCTATTTGAGTGTCAATTTCTTTTATCTGAGAAATTAGTTTTAGATAATTAGTTTCTTGGTTTAAACGAGAGACAATTACCCCTTGTTCTGGTGTTAAATTTAATTTATCGGCTAACTCATTACTTAGTTTTTCCATGCCACTAAGATCAATTTTTACATTCTCTATTTGTTGTGATAAAAATCCTGCCTGTGACGATAAAACATCATTTTGAGTGTCAGGACTTATTAAATTATTAGCTTTTTGAAAACGCTCTAATTTCGATTCAAATGTTGCCACATCTTGAAGAACTCGATTTATTTGATTTGCGGTAAATTTTTGTGCTTTAGTCAGATTGCTAATATATTCTTTGGTTTGATATTCTAAATAACCTTTCATGATTTTATTTAAAACAAATATTATTTCTTCTTTCGATTCATCTTTGTAACTAACCTCAAGAATTTTCGTTTTACCTGATTGCTGAAGATTTAATTTGCCCATTAATTTTTTTGCTTTTAATTCAGGATAAAGAGACTGAATTTCCGGGATGATAGTACTCATGACTAAGGGACTTTTTAATACATCTATCTGGCTTTCATAATCTAACCCTACAGGCTTAATCTGTTGCCCGGCAACACTATTCAAAAAATCGATGTTACTACGATCGCTAGTTAAGGGCTCTACAAGAAGTTGAAATTTTCCTTCATAGACTGGAGGTTTTATTAAAATCCATGTTGATAAAGCCGCCGCTAGGGTTATAGTTGTACCAATGATAATTAAGCCTCTTCTTCGGAAAAGCCTGATTAATTCACTTAGATCAATATCATCATCATCATTCTTATCGGGAATATTTGAATTTAAGTACCTTAATTTATTTGCTTCTTGATTTTGTGGAGGTATATTATCGGTTCTTTGAGAGTTATTTAAAAACATAATTTATAATTTTTTTAGTATTTTAATTACACAACGAAAAACGAAGAAATTTAATTGATCAAAAATTTTTGTATCTAAATTAAGGTTAAATTTTATTTATGTAAAAATTTATGGTCATAAAAACTAAATAATTAAGGGATTGTTGAATTCAGGGACTAGAATTTTTAGTTGTTTGAGTACCTCCTCCGAATTTCTTTCTTTAGCATAAGAGAGTAAATTGTCTAAATTTGGCTGTAAAGTTTCCCAGTTTATTATCGGTTCATTTCCTGAAAATATTTGTGGGTGTTGACTCGGACTGCTATTATTAGTATCAATTAATAGTTCTTCATATAGTTTTTCTCCCGGTCTTAACCCTATAATATCAATTTTTATATCTTTTTCAGGTATCATGCCACTCAATTCTATCATTTTTACTGCTAGATCATAAATTCGTACAGGATTACCCATATCTAATAAAAAGATTTCTCCTCCTTTTGCCATCGCCCCAGCTTGAATAACTAAACTTACCGCTTCTGGAATTGAAATAAAATAACGAGTAATTTCTTTGTGGGTTAAGGTAATCGATTTTCCTTCACTTATTTGTTTTCGGAAACGTGGAATTACAGAACCACTACTATTTAACACATTACCAAATCGAACCATAGCAAAAGTAGTTTTTGTGTCATCTTGTGCCGCTAAACCCTGAATGACTAATTCGGCAACTCTTTTACTTGCTCCCATTACATTAGTAGGACGTACAGCTTTATCTGTAGAAATTAAAACATAATTTTTAACTCCACAAGCCAAAGAAGATCGAGCTGTAATCAAAGTTCCGGCTACGTTATTATAAACGCCAATAGAAGGATTCATTTCCACTAAAGGAACGTGTTTATAAGCGGCTGCATGATATACAGTTTCAATATGATGTTTTTTCAAAATACTTTCAAAATATAATTCATCGGTGATATTTCCTAAATAAGGGTATATTGGCACGTCAACTTTTTTTTCTCTTAGCTCCATATCAATAGTATAAAGAGCAAATTCATTTAATTCAAACAAAACTAAGCATTTTGGTTGTAGTTCTACTATTTGTCTGCATAATTCTGAACCAATAGAACCTCCTGCACCCGTTACTAAAACAGCTTTATCAGTGATATTTGTCTTTAATAAGTTTTGATTGGGGATAATTTCTTCTCTGCCTAATAGTTCTGTCATCTCAATATTTTTAATTTCTGACACTGACGCTTTAGTTGATAATAATTCCTTGAGATTAGGTATTGTTTTGAAGTTAATGGGTAATTGTTTAAAACCTTCTACCATTTCTCTACGCCTTGAAGTAGTTAAATTGGGAATGGCAAAAATAAGAGTCCCAAAAGGTTTTTGATCATAAAGTGAGATAATATGATTAGGAAAATAAATAGGCACACCTAAAAGAGATCTTCCTTGTATTTCTGGATTGTCGTCAACAAAAGCTAATAATTTATATTCGGGATTTTGCTCCAAACTTTGTGCTAATTGATACCCCGCCGAACCAGCACCATAAATAACGACATATTCTTTTTGTTGGGAATCTAATTCAAGAATTTGAAGAGATTTAATTAGATAACGAATCATTATACGGGATGCTGTAATGCTAATAATTGAAATAAAGCCATCGACAACGATAACAGATTCAGTAATAGACTCAGAAGCAAATACATAAATTAACAATATACCGACACCAACACTAACAATAACAGATTGAGTAATTTTGAAGGTAATATCTAAGTCTGTATATTTTGTAACGGGAAGATATAAACCAAATAATTGAAATATGAGGACTTTTAAAAGAAGATAAAATGCGATTAACGGTATGAAATTATTAAATAATTCAAAAGTCTCAGAAATATCGTAAAAGAGAGTAAAAGCAAAAAATATAGATAAAAGGGAAATAAAACAATCAAAGCAAGACAAGATAATTTGTTTTTGATAGCGAGATAAATCACTATACTTCGGGGTAAATAGAAATAATAGATTCCAAATAAGCATTTTAGTACAAGATTATCTGATTTGATCACATCAAAATTGACTGGATTAAACTATAAAACATCATAGACGAAATATATAAGATGTTGTTCCTTTTTGTAAAAAAAATAGTCTATAATTACCTCATTCTAAATTTTCCCTGACGGAAATGCTACAAATCAAATAGAATTCCTATATTTGGATATTGTGAAAAACATTAATCTTCATCCTGATACCGTTACCGAAGTTAAAGAAAGAGTTGACTTAGTTGAAGTAGTATCAGATTATGTCGTCATGCAGAAAAAAGGACGAGATTTTGTTGGTTTATGCCCATTTCATGACGAAAAAAGTCCTAGTTTTACTGTAAGCCCTAGTAAGCAGTTATATTATTGTTTTGGTTGTGGTGCTGGAGGAGGAGCAATTAAATTTTTGATGGAGATAGGAAAACAGTCTTTTCGGGATGTTATTTTTAATCTGGCACAACGTTATCAAATACCGATAAAAACTTTAGCACTAGAAGATCAAGAAGAGATACAAAAAAAAATTTCTTTAAGAGATCAATTATATGAAATTTTCGCAATCGCTACTAATTTTTATCAACATAGTTTACGGCAAAAAAAAGGTGAAGAAGCTTTAAAATATCTTGAAAATGAACGTCATTTATCTAGGGATAATATTGAAAAATTTAAACTAGGTTATGCCCCTGATGGTTGGGAAACTTTATATCATTATTTAGTAGAAATTAAACATTATCCTATTATTTTAGTTGAACAAGCAGGGTTAATCAAAAAAAGATCTAAAGGTGAGGGTTATATTGATTATTTTCGTCATCGTTTAATGATTCCTATTCAAGATGTTAATGGAAGAATTATTGCTTTTGGTGCGAGAAGTTTAGATGGAAGTGAGCCTAAATATTTAAACTCTCCCGATACAGATTTATTCTCTAAAAGTAAGACATTATTTGCTTTAAATTTTGCACAAAAAAGTATTGTTAAACAGAATAAAGTTATTGTTGTTGAGGGTTATTTTGATGCTATAACTCTTCATACTTATGAAATAAATAATGTTGTTGCAGTTTTAGGAACAGCATTAACAGAACATCATATCAAATTACTATCTCGTTATACTGAATCAAAGGAAATCATTATTAATTTTGATGCGGATAAAGCCGGATTAAAAGCTACTCAAAGGGCAATTAAAGAAGTAGAAAATTTAGTTTATAGTGGACAATTAACCTTAAAAATATTAAGTATTCCTAATGGTAAAGATGCCGATGAATTTTTGAAATCTGGTGAAGATACAAAAAATAAATATCAAGAATTAATTGATAAATCACCTCTATGGTTAGATTGGGAAATCGAGCGAATTATTAATAGTAAAAACTTACAAAATAGTGCAGATTATCAGTTGGTTTTTCAAACTTTAGTAAAATTATTAAATAAAATAAGTAATAATGCCACTAGAGATTATTATTTATCCTATTGTGCGGAAATTTTAAGCAATAAAAAAAGTCAATATTCAGGATTAAATAGTCAAGACTTTAAAAATATTCTTCAAAGTTTACAGTTTGCCCTTAAACAAAATAATTATTATACATCTAACAGGAAAAAACCCTATAAAACTTTTAATAAATCTCTCCAAAATAATCAAGTAGAACTATCAGAGTTTTTGTTATTATTAATTTATCTTCATTGTCCTGATTATCGAGAAGTTATTATTAATCAATTAGAAGAAAAAGATCTAGTTTTTAGTTTAGCTTCTCATCGTTTTTTATGGCAACAAATTAATCAAATTTCTCTTAATTTAAGCAATGATAATGATTATAATTCTTTATTAAATACTGTCCAAGAAAATATGGTTAATAATCTTGATATGGCAAAACAATTAGCTCATTTATTTAATCTTAGTGAAAATAATCAACAACTTTTATTTCAACCTGAGCATTATATTCAAGCTGCGATCGCCTGTTTAGAAACAGTTAAACTAGAAAAATATAAGCAATATTGTCAACAAAAATTCTCAGAATCAAATCAAGAAAAAGATTTAACAAAAATGAACTATTATCATCAAGAAATGATAGCGATAGAAGCACAATTAAATCAATTAAAATCATTTAGAATTTAGAATTTAGAATGAGAAAGCAAAAAGTCAACCTATACTCACTTAGTAAGGGAATAAAATATACTGGTGAGGGTGGGCAAAAGGCACTGTTGCTACAGGCAAGAGAAGTTTTTGAAATACTCAAATTATAACCTTGGCTAGTATAATCTTCTAGTCACCTAATCACCTCATCTCCTCCTAGTCACCTAGTTTCCCCGCCATCCTACTTATGACTTGATTCAAATTTCATGCTAATATCTAACCAAGGCGATCGAGTAATAGTAGCACTTGTTGAGATATAATCAACTCCAGTAGAGGCAATTTCTGCAATATTAGCTAATGTGACGTTACCAGAGGCTTCAATTTTAATCAAGGGGTTTTGTTGTCGAATGAGTTTTACCGCCTCAGTCATAGCCGTTACCGTCATGTTATCTAACATAATAATATCAGCTTGATGGGCGATCGCTTCTTTTACTTCTTGTAAATTACTGGTTTCTACTTCAATGGTTAAAGGATAAGGCATAGTTTTCCTAATTAAAGTAATGGCGTTAGAAATACTACCGGCACCTTGAATATGGTTATCTTTAATCATGATGGCATCATCTAAACCCATTCGATGATTAATAGCGCCGCCAACACTAGAAGCATATTTTTCTAAAATTCTTAAACCGGGAGTAGTTTTACGAGTATCAACTAATTTAGCAGGATAGTTTTTGATTGCCTCTACATATTTTCTTGTCATAGTAGCAATACCACTTAAATGCATGACTATATTTAAAGCAACTCTTTCTCCAGTAAGTAAGGCTGACATTTTGCCCTTAAATTCGACTATTTTTGTATTTTGTGCCTGTTTTTCTCCTTCTAAGGCTAAATTTTGCCATGTTATTTCACTGTCTAATAACTTAAATACTTTTTCAGCAATAGGTAATCCGGCTATCACGCCTTCCTCTTTTATTATCCAAAATGCCTTACCTTGAGGAGATTTTACTGGAAAAATACCATCAGTAGTGCGATCGCCTCTACCAATATCTTCCAATAACCAATCACGCAAAAGAGAGTCTAAAATCAGAGAAGAAGGCAAAGTATAATTCATGATGAAGAATTAGGAATTAGGAATTAGGAATTAGGAATTAGGAATTAGGAATTAGAAGACTAGAAGATTCTTATGACTAGGAGAATTAATTAGGCAGCAAGATGCCTATTCTACAACTATTCATTATTAACTATCAACTATTAACTATTCTCTATTCATTCATTATTGATTATTCATTCACTATTGACTATTGATTATTGACTATCAACTATTAAATATTAAATATTAAATATTATTGTGAAAATTTTACACTTAAGTGACATACATTTAGGTAGCAGTTTCAGTCACGGAAAAATTAACCCAGAAACGGGATTAAATACTAGATTAGAAGACTTTACCAATACTTTAAGTATTTGTATTGATCGAGCGATCGATGATAATGTTGATTTAGTCTTATTCGGCGGTGATGCCTTTCCTGACAGTACACCTGCACCATATATTCAATCAGCATTTGCCCGTCAATTTCGGCGATTAGTAGAAGCGGATATTCCTACTGTGTTATTAGTTGGTAATCACGATCAACACACCCAAGGTAATGGTGGTGCGAGTCTATCTATTTATCGTACTTTAGGAGTGCCTAATTTTATCGTGGGGGAGCAGTTAGAAACCCATTTAATCAATACCAAATCGGGTTTAGTTCAAATTATAACTTTACCTTGGTTAACCCGCTCTGTTTTACTTACTCGCCCTGAAACAGAAGGTTTATCTATGGAAGAAATTAATAAACTATTAATTCAAAAAATTGAGCCCGTTTTAGAAGCAGAAATTAGACAATTAAATCCAAAAATTCCCACTATTTTATTAGCTCATTTAATGGCAGAGAGAGCAAATTTAGGGGCAGAAAGATTTTTAGCAGTAGGCAAAGGTTTTCAAATTCCTTTATCTATGTTAATTCGTTCTGAATTTGATTATGTTGCACTAGGTCATGTTCATAAACATCAAAATTTGAACAAACAAAATAATCCCCCTGTAGTTTACCCCGGCAGTATTGAAAGGGTAGATTTTTCAGAAGAAAAAGAGGAAAAAGGTTATGTTTTAGTAGATATTATCGAGAAACAAGTTAATTGGCAATTTTGTGTTTTACCTGCCCGTCCTTTTGTTACGATTGAAGTTGATGTTAGTTCGAGTGATAATCCTGAATCAGATTTATTAAAGGCGATCGCCAGACATAAAATAGAAGATGCTGTTGTCCGTGTAATTTATCATTTGCGTTCAGAGCAACTAGAATTAATTAAGATGAGTCGTATTAATGAAAGTTTATCTCAAGCTCATACTTATAATCTTAAAGCGCAATTAGTCAGTAAACTAGCACGTCCTAGATTACCAGAATTAGGTATCGGTAAAAGTTTAGATCCTCTTGAAGCACTTTCGACTTACTTAAAAAATCGCAATGATTTACAAGATTTAGTGCCAGATATGTTAAGTGCTGCCGAAAATCTTTTAAGTAAAGTAGTGTAATAAAATTAGAGGAAATTGAGCATCGTTGCCCGAAGAATTTAGAATTAGGAAACTTACTCATTGCAAGAGTGCATCGTTGCAAGAATGCCTTGACTCAAACGTTTACCTCTTCCTTCTTCCCTACCTCCCATAGTCAACTTAGATGCGTCTGTCGCTTACGGAGTGAGTTTTGAGTTGATGTGCAAGTTTTAACTATTACTGATTACTTATTATTAATTTTAAAAATTCCTTTATCTGTCTGTATTGGTAAAGTAGAAATCAGATTTTTTTGGGAGCAATATTTTAAATCTTCCTCTAAATTTAACTTAAGTAATCTTTGCCCATGACTAGATAAACGAAATAAATCGAATAAATTATCTTCCCATTGACAATATAATGCAATCGCAGATACTACTTCATCATTACTAATATCGTTAATATTACTAAAATCAACTAATTCTGAAGCAATTGCCCCAGCACACACTGTATCCTCTAAAGAATAACCACCTTCCCATCCCGAACCTAGTAGCCAAACTGTAGTAGGTTTATACTCTTTCAAATATTTAACTACTGCACCATAATTAATAATTGCCCCAGCAATAACAGTTTGAGCGGATTCCACTCTTTGTAAGGCACGAGTTCCATTAGTAGTACTAATAAATAATTGTTTGCCAGTGACAACTTCTCTCGAACAATCTAAGGGAGAATTACCTAAATCGCAACTGTCAACTTTTTTCCCGCCTCTTTCTCCTAGTCTTAAGCGAGATTCTACGGGTAATTGATTACTTTCTGCTAATAATAAATCTATATCACTAAAGGCTTTTACAGATTTTGCCCCATTATTCAATGCCGTAGTGATAGTGGTAGTAGCCCTTAAAACATCAATAACTACAGCACATTCAGGAATAACATGATCAGGAGTAGATTCAGGGGTATAATAAACAGAAATTTTCACGCTAATTTAGATTACAGTAGATTGAACATTCCTGATTGTACATTAATCATGTAAAAAAAAATAACCTCCATCTTAAAAAGAAAAGAGGTTATATTGATCTAGGGGTAAAAACTATCAGCTAAAACTTAAGTTAAACCTAAATACTTTTTAGTAGTTGCGAGAAAAACTGTTACGTCTTCCACCGCCACCGCCGCCGCCACGAGAGTTATTCTCTTCACGGGGTTTAGCTTTATTTACTTTCATGTCACGGCCCATCCATTCCGCACCATCTAGCGCTTCAATAGCTGCGTTTTCTTCAGCGTCTGTATTCATTTCTACAAAACCAAAACCACGCATACGTCCAGTTTCACGATCAGTAGGAAGATAAACTCTTTTTACTGAACCAAAATCTGCAAACGCAGAGGTTAAATGTGCTTCCGTAACATCATAGGATAAATTGCCTACATAGATTGACATAGTCTGTCTCCAAATTAAAATTTTGTGGTCAAGAGTCGCAATTCGGAGAGAAGCTTGTCAATCCTAAACTCGAAAAACTCGTGAATATCTTAAACAAATCTTTAAACCGATACTTAATCTCATCAAATTTGATTATAACACTCATTTTTCTTTTTGGTGGTTTTTCCCAAAAAAATTAGGTTTTTGTTAATAATTCTTAACTTTTACTGAGATCTTGCATCAGAACAAAAATACTTAATAGCCTAAAGTGAGGTAATCAATTTTATAGCTGTTAGTGTCAATTCTGAAACTCATTACTCATTACTCATTACTCCCTCTCACAAGCCAATTTTCAACTAGGTGCAAGATATGAGTTTTAGCTACTCCTGAAAACTTGACAAACTTGAACATCATTCACGATCCTAGATAATTCCCAATCCATTTCTTATACTTTAGTAGCTCGATTTCCACCCATCTTTTCTCCTTCTCGCAGTTTTTTGCCACGCCAAAGTAATTTTAAGGGTGTACCTTTGAAGCCTAATTGTTCTCGGAATTGTTTTTCAATGTAGCGACGATAATTATTATCTAATCGTTTAGGATCATTAACAAATAAAGCAATAGTAGGAGGTTTATTGGTTACTTGAGTGCCATAATAAATTCTTCCTTGTTTGCCTTGTCTTGTGGTTGGTGGTGAATGCCATTTAAAGGCTTCCTCTAGCACTTCATTGATTACTGCTGTACTAACTCGTTTTTTATGGCCTTCGGAGGCGTTATCTATCAACTGGAAAATATTTTCTACTCTTTTACCTGACATAGCGGAGACGAAAATTCTCTCTGCCCATTCCATAAAAAATAGTCGATCATCAAGGATTTTTTGGTATTCATAGATGGTATGGGAATCTTTTTCCACCGCATCCCATTTGTTAGCGATAATAACCGCAGCCCTTCCTTCTTCGATAATTCTACCGGCTAATTTTAAATCTTGCTCGGTAACGCCATCTAAAATATCAATCACGAATAAAACAACATCTGCCCTTTTTATGGCTTTAAATGCCCTGTTAATCCCAAAAAATTCTGCACCATAGTCAACATTTTTTTTTCGTCTAATTCCTGCGGTGTCAATGAGACGATAAGTTTTACCATTTCTTTCTACTACCATATCAATAGCGTCTCGAGTTGTCCCGGAAACAGGGCTAACAATAGAGCGATTTTCCCCCGTTAAAGCATTCAAAAGACTTGATTTGCCTACATTTGGTCTTCCGATTATGGCTACTTTTATCTCCTCTACTTCCTCAATCTCATCCATAGTGGGCAAGTATTGAATTAAATCCTCTAATAGTTCTGCTGTACCATTGCCATGAATAGCCGAAAGAGGGTAAGGTTCACCTAAGCCTAAATTCCAAAACTCCGCAGCTAGGGTTAATCCTTCTTTTTCCGACTCACATTTATTGACAGCTAAAACAACCGGCACATTTTCAGTGCGTAACCATTAGGCAATTTCTTCATCCCCGGCAGTTAAACCTATTTGCCCATCCACAACCATTATCGCCGCTACTGCTTCTGCTAATGCCGCCTGTGCTTGTTCACGAATAAAGGGTAAAAATTCGGTATCATCATCAAAGACTAAACCACCTGTATCAACTATCTGAAATTCTCTGTCTTGCCAAAATGCCGGTCGATAAGTACGATCTCTAGTTATACCTGGTTCATCATATACGATCGCATCTTGTTCTCCTGATAAACGATTAACTAGAGCAGATTTACCAACATTCGGACGGCCTATAATGGCAACGATAGGAAGCATGACTTTAAAAATTAAACATAACCTTACTATTATAACCAATTATTTTAGAGTCTGTTAAGGAATTGTAACGCATCTAAAAGTCATAGGCTAAAACTTATTTATTTCCCTTATATTTAGACACGAGTACAAATTCCCCTTTCCCAAATCCGCTACCTTAACCGACAATTTTGTATCGAACTGAGGTAGAATTAATTACATTTTACTTTTTTTAACCAAAAGCTAACCTGATTTTAGGAAAGATAGATTATTCTGTAATCATTAAAGGTTAAGCAAGTATAAGTTATCTTAATTATGAAACATCATACTAAAATTGTAGCAACTATCGGACCTGCTAGTAATTCACCGGAAATAATTAAAGAAATGATTAAAGGGGGAATGAGTGTCGCTAGGTTAAATTTTTCCCATGGCAGTTATGAAGAACACGCTAAGATGGTTGAGGTATTGCGTTCAGTGTCGAAAGAGTTAGATACTCCTATTACTTTACTTCAAGATTTACAAGGACCAAAAATTAGAGTGGGCAATCTTATTCATGGACAAATTGAAGTTAAACAAGGGCAATATTTAAAATTAGTACCTAATACTATTACACCAGATTCTGATGATACCATTACCATCGATTATCCTTATTTAGCGGAAGAAGCAGAAATTGGCGCACAAATCTTACTTGATGATGGCTTACTTGAATTTGAAATTGTCGAGATCGAAAATCAAACTATTATTTGTAAAGTAGTAGAAGGGGGTATTCTTAAAAGTCGTAAAGGAGTTAACTTACCTAGTCTTAATCTTCGATTGCCTTCCATGACAGAAAAAGACAAAAAAGATTTAGAATTTGGCTTATCTCAAGGTATTGATTGGGTTTCTTTGAGTTTTGTGCGTAAACCTGAAGATATTATCGCCTTAAAAAGTTTCTTAGCGACAAACAACGCTTTAGATACCCCCGTTATCGCTAAAATCGAAAAGCCTCAAGCCATCGATAACCTAGAGGCAGTTATTAACCAATGTGATGGGATAATGGTAGCGAGGGGAGATTTAGGAGTAGAAATGAGTGCGGAAAAAGTACCTTTATTGCAAAAACAAATTATCTCCCTCTGCAATCAAAAATCTATCCCGGTAATTACTGCTACACAAATGCTAGATAGCATGATTCGTAATCCTCGCCCTACTCGTGCAGAAGCCAGTGACGTAGCTAATGCCATTATTGATGGTACGGATGCCGTCATGTTATCAGGTGAGTCAGCAGTGGGTGATTATCCCGTCAAAGCAGTGGAAATGATGGCTAAAATAGCTATTAGTGTTGAACCAGAGGTAAAATTTTTTAATCATTCCCCTTCTAATGATGATGCTACTAATGCTTTAAGTGAGGCTTTGAATGCTATTGATAAAGTTTTGTCCTTAAAATTCATCGTTACTTTTACCGCCATTGGCTATACCTCTATGATAGCGGCAGGAGAACGTCCGAGGGCACCAGTTTTAGCCTTAACGGTTAATGAAAAGGTTTATCATCGTTTAAATTTAATTTGGGGAGTTAAACCTATTTTAATTGAAAATGAGCCTCATAATTTTGAAGAATTAATAACCAAAGCCGAAAGAGTAATTAAACAGAAAAATTTAGCCCAATCTGGAGATGAAATTTTAATTATGGCAGGTATTCCTACTGGTATAAGTAAAGGTACTAATTTCTTAAAAATACACCAAATAAATTAAAAATTAGGAATTAGGAATTAGGAATTAGGAATTAGGAATTAGGAATTAGGAATTAGGAATTAGGGATTCGGGATTAAAAATTAGGAATTAATTTTTTAGTTTTTTTGAACTAGTTTTATAAATTTTCGATTTTGCCTTCTGATTCATGGGCGATACTTCTTAATTTATCAAACATTTCTTGACTAACATTTTGCCATAAATTTCTTTGAGAGGCTTCAATTAATCTTTCAGCAATATCTCTCATTACCCAAGGATTTTTTTCTAGGATAAATTGCTTTACTTTTTCATCTAATAAATAACTTTGGGCAACTCCCTCAAACATAAAATCAGGCACAGTTTTAGTAGTAGCAGAATAGGCGAATAAATAGTCAACCGTGGCACTCATTTCAAATGCTCCTTTATAACCGTGTCTCATCACTCCGGCTATCCATTTCGGATTAATAACTCGACTACGGTAAACCCTCGCAATTTCCTCTTTTAATGTCCTAACTTTGGGGTTATTGGGTTGGGAATTATCTCCAAAATAAGTAACAGGATTTTCCCCTTTTAAATGCCTTACGGCAGTAGTTAATCCTCCTTGAAATTGATAATAATCATCGGAATCTAATAAGTCATGTTCTCGGTTATCTTGGTTATGTAAAACTATCTGTAATTCCTTTAATCTTCGCTCAAAAACTTCCGGCATTGACACACCTTTACTACCTGTATAAGCATAACTACTCCAGTTTAAATAAGCCTTAGCTAAATCGCCATCATTTTCCCAATTTTGCGACTCAATTAAGCCTTGTAATCCCGCACCATAAGCACCGGGTTTTGAACCAAATAAACGATAACTTGCCCTCTCTTTTGCTTGATCTTTTTCTAAACCTTTATCTAACCAATATTTAGTATCTTTTTCTATTTGTAAAGCGAGGGGATTTGCTTCTTTTTCTTCTGTCAGGGTTGACAAATGTATGATCGTTTTATATAATAATTCCAGTAAATTGGGAAATCCGTCACGAAAAAAGCCCGAAACTCTTACAGTTACATCAATACGAGGTCGCCCTAACACAGATAGGGGGATGATTTCATAGTCAACCACCCGCCGACTAATGCCATCCCACACAGGTTTAGCACCCATTAACGCCATAATTTGAGCAATGTCATCGCCTCCCGTGCGCATAGTGGAAGTACCCCAAACAGAAATAGCCAAAGTTTTGGGATATTCTCCATTTTCTTGGGTATAACGTTCAATTACCGCCTCCGCTGCCTTTTTTCCTACATCCCAAGCCGTTTCACTAGGAATTGCTCTTATATCCACCGAATAAAAATTACGCCCTGTTGGTAACACATCCGCTCTGCCTCTGGTGGGGGCGCCTGATGAACCGCTGGGGATATATTTACCTTCTAATCCTCTCATTAAATTAGTTATTTCTTGATCAGTTTTCCTCAAATTTGGCAATAGGTTATTGGCTATCCAATGAAGAGATTTTTCTGTATGTTTTCCTAAGCTAAGTTGTTGATAATTTTTCTTATCTAATAATTGACTTATCCAAGATTCATCGTTATTTTTATAAACAATAGACTCTATCTTATTGAGGGATAAATTAGTCATATTTTTTTCTTGAATGAGGTTATCAATTAATAGACTAGCAAGATTTTCAATATATTCTTTTCCTTCTTTACTGTGCAATTTTTCTTGAATATTTAATAGTTGTTTATCCCCTTTATTTATTTTTATAAAATCAACAATTTTTTGTAATAAATCTTCCTTTATACTTTTAATTAATCCTAAACTATTATAACTACTAAACCTGGCGATTGAGATGATTAAATCTCGTAATTGTCTGAGTTGAGGGCATTGTCCAAAAATATGTAAACCATCTCTAATTTGGGCTTCTTTTAACTCACATAAATAACCGTCAGCAGTAGTTAAAAATTGAGCAAAACTATCTTTATCTATATTATTAATGCCTAAATCTTCATTTAACTTTGTTTGCTTGATTAAGTTTGAAATTCGATCGCTAATTATTTTTAAACGACTTGGATTAAGACTTTGTGCTTGGTAATATTCATCAATTAAAATCTCTAATTCTAGTAACTCTTTATACAATTCCGCACGAGTTAAAGGAGGAGTTAAATGATCTAAAATAACGGCATTTGCTCTACGTTTTGCTTGAGAACCTTCTCCCGGATCATTTACAATAAAAGGATAAAAATTAGGTAAAGTATCCAAAGTAATTTCAGGGTAACAATTCTCTGATAAAACCAAACTTTTACCCGGTAACCATTCTAAATTACCATGTTTTCCTAGATGAATAATGGCATCGGCTTCAAAAATTTCTCTCACCCAATAATAAAAAGCTAAATAATGATGAGTTGGCTCTAAATCTGGCGCATGATAGTTTAAACTAGGATCAAAATCGTAACCTCTTGATGGTTGAATGCCTATAAAAATATTGTCTAATTGTATGCCTGAAATGGGGATAAAATTCTCCCCGTTTGTTAAGGGGGGTTGGGAGGGATTAAATTCCATTAAAGGAGATTGAGATTCCTTCGCTATCGCTCGGAATGACATTTGTTCGTTTTGAGTGAGTGGAGGTATTTTCTCTGTTATGGGAAATGACATTGTTTCTAGGTTATCAAGTTTACCCCATCTATTAATAATTTGTTTTTGTGTTTCGAGAGGTAAAATTTGAAAATAATTTTGATATTCTTCTAGGGATAAAGATTGATTAATTTTGCGTTGAGATTGCATTTCTAAGTCATTAGTTACTCCTTCAATTAACTTAAATATTAACTC
Organism: Geminocystis sp. GBBB08; assembly: GCF_016743215.1. Taxonomy (GTDB): domain Bacteria; phylum Cyanobacteriota; class Cyanobacteriia; order Cyanobacteriales; family Cyanobacteriaceae; genus Geminocystis. The sequence continues at coordinate 4,736 of NZ_VRZC01000016.1, read as the reverse complement.
ATCACCATTGGCAGGAATATTATTAATTTGATAACCATTTTCTTGTAAAGCCTTCAAAATATTTATACAACTAGCTGGGGTATCTAAACCAACTCCGTTGGCAATTCTTCCGTCTTTATTGGGATAGTTAGCTAAAATTAAAGCAACTTTTTTTTCTGAGTTTTTAAGCTGACTAAGATTAGCCCATTTTTTTGTTAATTTTGCTATATAGTTAATTCTATTTTCTAGGGGTTGATATTCGACAATATCGGTTTCTAATTGGGGATGCCAAGTGGCGACAGATTTAAACGAAATTGCCCTTGTGATAATTCTTCCATCGACTTCGGGGAGGGCAACATTCATGGCAACATCCCTAGGGGATAACCCTTGAAAATTATCTGCCCAATATTCTTTGGTACTGCCACTTAAGATAATTTGTAAAACGGGAATGTCTAAAGTTTGCCAAATTTTAGCGTTGGTTTCGTTGCCAATTTTTGCTACAGAAAAGCTAGTGGTGTTTAAAATTAATTTGACTTGATGATGTTGTAATAATTTGATTAATTCTTCTTGAATATCCGCTTCTTGAAGGGAGGATACATAAATAGCAATACTGCTTAAATTTTCTGTTTCTAAGGCTTGGGATAAAGCATCAATGGGTTTAAGATTTCCTGATAGATAATGCGATCGATAAAATATAATAGCTGTGTCAATCTGTTGCTTATTTTTGCTTAACTTATTTTCTTGAGAGGAAGTTATATTTTCTAGAGTAAAATTGGTGTTATCTTGAGAGAAATTGATGTTTTTGTGAGGGAAATTGGTAGGCAATGCCAACCCTACATTTTGCGAGGGTTTATAGATACCTAATCGATCGATCAATCGAGGTGAATTAGGTTTAAAGTTACTGTGGAAAAAACTATCACTAAGATACTTAAATGCGTTGACAAAATTTTCAACACCCCCTTGGATTAAGTATTGCCAAAATTGATTGACGATGGATAAGGAAACGTTAGAATGACTGATTAAGTCCACATCAGCTTGATCGTCACCGGGTAAAATAAGTAAATGGGCATTAGTTTGGCTAACTATGTCTTTACACACTTCTAAGCCATAACTCCAATAACTTCTTCCCCCCAACAAGTGCAAAATAATCACTTGTGCCTGTGATAAAATCTCCTCTCCATAGGTATCAATCGTCAATTCCTGTTGTAACTGCAATAGGTTGGCAACTCTAATGTCAGGAAAATCCGTAGGTAAAGATTCCAAACTGGAGGCTATCGTCTGAATATCTGTATCGGCGCTAGTAAGGAAGATAATCGGCGCTGGATTTTGCTCAATAATAATCACCCCTTCGCTGTCGGGATTCCATCCGCCAGGGGTTGCTGGTATTCTGTGCATTTTGAGGATTAATAGATTAAATATGTTCTCTTGCTACTATATCGATAATTGAGCTATTTAACACATATCAAATTAATTCTTTTGTGTTATTTAAACGTCCAGCAATATTTACAGGTTTAAAAATCATAGAGAAGAAATTTGTAATAAATTTATCTGATAACTTGCATAAAATAGGAAATCGCTACTGATAAGTAGATAGCCAGAAAAAATAATAAACTTCTTGCAGAAAGAAGTCAGGGAAGAGGGAAAAGTGCATCAAATTGATCTTAAACTATCCCAATTTGATCATAGTTTTTATTTTGCACTCGTGTCTAATTAATACAAATTTATGGAGTAAATCAATTAAGCATGGACTTATATACTTTATTAAAACCATCCCTTGAAAGTTTGGTTAAAGAAATAAATGCGGTTAATCATTCATGGAAATTAGCCATTGAAATGTTTGACAATCATCACCCTTTAAGTCAATCTTTGAGTGATTTAAAAGTGAGACTTCAGGTAATACTGTTAAGAAATTATGCCCATAATTTTGTCTATTTAATAGAAGATAATGATACAAAATCCGATGAACCTCTTTATAGTTTACAATTAATTTTTATCGGAGATAAATATAAAGATGCTGCTCATGTACCTATAAGAGTAGCGAAGGAAATTTTATCTTCAGAAGAGATTACTAATTTTAGTAAATCATAAAAGTATTTTTCTATATTAATATTGCAGAAAAAAACAAATAGTTTTAATTATTAATAATAAGATAATATTTACTACAAACTAATTATAAATACCGATTTTGAACAATTATGGATTCAGTATTAAATTTTTTAAGTCAATATGTGTTTGGTAATTCTTACTTTATAGTTGGAGTCGGAGTTTTTCTAATCATCGTAGAAATTTGGAGTATCATAAATTATGGCAAAAAAGATTTTCAACTAATTAATTCTGTCATTAATTTTTTAAAAAAGAATAAAAATAAAAAACAATTGACAAAAAAAGAATGTGATAATGATAATTTATTTTCATGGTTAATGAGACATTTAGATGGAAAAATATCATCTGATAAGATTGAAGTTAAAAAAGATAATAACAACTACTATATGTTATCTTCTTATCCTAGTCTTTTGACAAAATCTCTTCCTCGTAGCCCTGTTTATTATGCTCCAACTTTATTAACTGCATTAGGAATTTTAGGAACTTTTTTAGGTATCTTTTTAGGTTTACAAGAAATCGGAATAGATAATCTTAAAGAAACAGATAAATTATTAACAGCATCAACAAAATTATTAGAAGGAATGAAAACTGCTTTTTCTACTTCTTTAGCTGGTTTAGGAAGTGCAAGTATAATGATGGTTTTATTAGCTTTTGGAGGATATTTTAGACAGACTAAAAGAAATAAAATAAGAAAGAATTTAAGTGAAATTGCTTATTTAGAATCAACACAAAAATTACTATCAAGATTAGATAATTCTCCCAAAGAAGATACTTCTAAAAGTTTAGAAAATTTAACTAATAATTTAAGTTTTTTAAGTAATTTAACACCAGAAAATATTGCCTCTGCAATCCAAAAAGCCATCATTTCTGATGAAAATATTTTGATTAAACAGTTAAAGTTACAAACTCAAACTATGGAAGGTTTAAATAACTTAACTCCTGAAAATATTGCTTCAGCTATCCAAAAAGTTATTGTTTTAGAAAAATCTGTTATTTTTGCAGAATTACAAAAACAAAATGATTATTTACAGCATCTTACCCCCGCTAATATTCAACAAGTAGTTAGAGATGCGATCGCCTTTGAAAAAGCTGTTATTGTAGAGGAATTACAAGCACAAAATCACCATTTACAGAATCTTACACCCATTGCGATCGCTAATGCAATTCAACCTTTAGTAACTCCAATTAAGGAAGAATTAACGGCTTTAAAACAAATACAAATCGAGCAAGAATCCACTATACAATCATTAATCAAACAGTTACGCAACGAATTAATTGAGCCAGTAGTGCAAAGATTGAATCAAAGTGCTAAACTCACGGAAGAAGCATCCCTTGCCGTCAGAGAATTGAAAGACGAGTTGGGCGGTATTACTGAAAGTTTATCAGGTGCAGTACAAACAATCCAAGAATTTCAACGAGATACCCTCATTAAATTACGGGAATTTGCCCAAAGTTTACAGCAGATTTTGAATCAATTTAGTGGTGACACCAAGGATGTTTTACAACAGGTAGCTGAAGAAATCAATAACGCCGTTGCTGAAAGTATAACTGGCATGGAAGCCCAGAGACAAGCCTTTGAAGAAAGTGCTAATTCTGCGGCAAATATATTTAGAGGGATTCGGGAAGATTTACAGGAGGCTTTAACTACTCAGGCAACCCAACAAAAAGAAATGTTAGAAGGGGTGAAAAATTCTACTGAAAGTATTTTAGAAAAAACAACTATTGCTTTTACTCAACAAACAGAAATCATTAAAAGTGTTGGAGAAGAAGCATCTCAATTGATGAATCAAGCGAAAGAAAATCTCCTTGAAACCTTAACAAATATAGATGATATTTTAGATCAAACTCGCATTACTTTACAGGAAGAATTAGAAACTTTTAGACTTGAATATCAAGCAAAATTAAGTGACTTTTTCAATCAACAAAATAATCTTTTAGAAGAAACTTTAGGGAAACAAAAAGAAGGTTTAGCGGAGGTTGTTAACAATTTACAAACTACTTTTAAAGAAGAAGCAGAAACGAGAAAAGAGTTAAGTCATGAAGTCAATCAAAGTTTAGGAAAAATTCAAGAAACCGTGAAAATAGTTAATAACTTAGTTAACGTTGTCGGCATGAATTCTAGTGAAAGATTTGCTCAGCTTCAAGAATTAGCTTATACCATCGGTAATGAAGCCCAAAAAGTTGAAAGTAGTTATCAAAAAATGAATGATAAAGTTAATAATAATGTGGAAGTAATGACTAATAAATTTGAAGAAACTATCACAAAAATTGTGGAAGAATTTAATCAACTATCATCTAACACTAATACTCAAATTAATGATTATTTGACTAATGCTAGTAATAGTTATAATGAGAGTTTTAATGATGCGGACAAAGCAATGGCTAATATTTGTAGTAAATTAAATGATACTTCTCACGGTTTAATGAATGTTGCTGAATATTTAGTCGCTTCTGCTAATGATTTAAAGCAAAATAATCGTAGTAACAACTAATAACATTATCGGTTGGGTTAATAAACAAACTTAACCAAAATATTAACTAACTTATCATTGATAAAAGAGGAAAAATGAGCGAATTTTTAGAATACGAAACCGAAGAAGAATTACTAGAAGAGCAAGATTCTGGGGAATGGTTATCCGTAGGGGCTTTCTCTT
>NZ_VRZC01000169.1 GCF_016743215.1 Geminocystis sp. GBBB08 | reverse complement strand
CAACCGAGTTATTTTGGCGGGGCAAGTAGGGGTGGCAAATCAGGCACACATGGGAGACAATGCTATAGCTTCAGCCCAAACAGGAATACATAACGATGTAAAAACTGGAGAAACGGTATCAGGCTCTCCGGCGGTCAATAATAAGCTATATTTAAAAGTATCAGCTATTTATAAGAAACTTCCAGAAATTTACAAAATAGTTAAAGAATTACAGAAAAAAAATGATCAAATATAACTGATAAATTTTGATACATTAAATTAACACTACTTAAATTAGTATCCTTTAAATTAGCTTTCCCTAAACTAGCACAATATAAACTAACAACTCTTAAATCTACTTGGCCTATATATTTATTGGGATTTCCAATGATTCCATTCCTCAATTTTGCCCTCTTTTAAAAGAGAGATAGGTATTTGTTCGTTCATATTCTACTCCTGAGTGTCTTAATTGTTTTTCCTTAACTATTTATCTGAAAGTTTTAAGAAATTATGCACTAAAAGATTGTACTTTGAAATAAATTTAGTAGAATAGGCATCTTGGCTGTGATGAAAGGGTAAATTTATTTTCACAATGGTTGATGCTATTGATTGGTACAGTTGTGATTCTCAATATTATTATGAGTAAATCTGATAATTGTTAAACTTTTTTTTCTAAAATAGCAGTTTTTTATCGATGATTTAAGATAGCATTATCGTTTAAAAACTTCCCTTAATAAATCAGTACTAATTTGATCAGAGATGATAACTTGACCAATAGTTTGAGGTAAAATAAAGCGAACTTTACCAGCTTTAACCTTTTTATCAGTTTGTAAATTAGCGATAATGTCATCTAAATCAAGATAATGAGGGATTTGAGTTGGTAAACCTGCTTTGGCGATTAATTTTTCTTGTCTAATGACTTCTTCTTCCGAGCACAAATTAGCTTTTAAGGCGATTTTTCCGGCAGCTACCATGCCAATAGCTACGGCTTCTCCGTGTACAAAAGTCTGATAATAAGTTAAACTTTCGATAACATGACCGATGGTATGACCATAATTAAGAATAGCTCTTAATCCTGCTTCTTTTTCATCTTGAGAGACAACATCTGCTTTGGCTTGACAGGAACGAGTTAAAATTTCATTTAATAGATCTGTTGATAAATTATTCAAGCTATGAAGGTTATTTTCATTTTCTAACCGTTCAAAAAGGGTTTTATCCCAAATAACTCCATATTTAATAACTTCAGCCATACCGGCTTTAAACTCTCGCTCAGGCAATGTTTTTAAGACACTAGAATCAATTAAGACGAATTTTGGTTGATAAAAAGCACCGATTAAATTCTTGCCTTGGGGGTGATTAACTCCAGTTTTCCCGCCAATGGAAGCGTCAACCATTGCTAGTAAGGAAGTAGGAATTTGAATAAAGTTAATACCTCGTAACCAAGTAGCTGAGGCAAATCCCGTCATGTCACCGACAACTCCTCCTCCCAGGGCTATCATAGTAGAATTACGTTCGAGACGATACTTAAGGGTAGTATCATAAATGTGAGAAATAGATTCAAGGGTTTTATAGTTTTCTCCGGCAGGGATGAGATGATAATTGACAGTAAAACCTGCGTCTTCTAAAGATTTAACAGTGGTTTCACCATAATAAGCAAAAATTTCAGGATTAGAAATCACGAGGATTTTTTTGCCGAGGTTGAATTGTTGTGCTTTTTCGCCGATAGTGGATAAACCATTATCAGTCACATAAATTGAATAAGAATTATCCGGCAAAGGTACGGATATAATTGAGTCCATAGATAATGAATTAGGAGTTATTATATGTTGGGGGTGAAGAATAAATTAGAGTATAAGATTAAAAACAGACTTTGCGTCTTTGCGCCTTTGCGAGAAACTCTTGAAAATCTTGATTGAGTAACATTATTGTTTAACTGTCAATTGTCAAATATTAAATGATTAATGGCGATCTACTTGTGCTAGGATAAGATCTAAAATTTCTTTTGCTCCTTGCTGTTTAAGTTTTTCGGCTAGTTGAGTCCCAAGGTGATCAGGACTATGGCGATCGCCTGTTACACTATCCTTAAGTAGTTGTTTTCCGTCTAAACTAGCAACCATCCCGGTTAAGGTAAGATTATCTCCTTCAATAATACTATTAACACCAATAGGCACTTGGCAACCGCCCTCCAAAACTCGTAAGAAAGAGCGTTCAGCAATGGTACAATCTCTAGTGTCAGGATGTTCCAAGGCTTTGATAACATGTAGGACAGAATCGTCACCAATACGACATTCAATACCTAAAGCACCTTGCCCGACGGCATGAAGAGAAATATGGGCAGGTATTACTTGATGTATGCGATCAGTCATACCTAATCTTTCTAAACCAGCTACAGCAAGAATAATACCGTCATATTCTCCGGCGTCTAATTTGCCTAAGCGAGTATTAACATTACCGCGCACATCCTTAAAACTTAAATGGGGGTAATGATGACGTAACTGAGCGAGACGACGAAGAGAAGATGTACCAATAACAGCACCTTCAGGCAATGTATCGAGCAGTTTATCTTGATGTTTTTGGTTAACGACTAAAGCATCGGCTGGGTTAACTCTTTGGGTAACACAACCCAACATTAAACCTTCGGGAAGATTGGTAGGTAAATCTTTAAGAGAGTGTACGGCAAAATCTATCTCATTATTGATCATGCCTACTTCTAATTCTTTAGTAAATAAACCTTTATCACCAATTTTTGCTAAAGCCACATCCAGAATTTTATCCCCTTGAGTACTCATTTTTTCGACTTCAAATTCTATATTAGGGAAATGAGTTTCTAATTCTTTTTTAACCCAATAAGTTTGTACTAAAGCTAGTTGACTTTTCCGAGATCCAATTACTATAGTACGTTCATTATCAATAGTTACGGTCATATAAATAGTTTTTATAGAAATTTTGAGAACTCGATCTAGCTTATCAGAAAAATGCTAGTTATATTGAGTTAGGACTTAGTGGAACAAATAATCAAAAAATTAGACACGAGTGCAAAATAAAAATTAAAATCTATTTTAGGTGGGAAATTATCAATTTTAATAACTATTGCCTGAAGAATTGAGAATTGACTATTGCCCATTGCAAGAGTGCCCATTCCCTATTGCCGCAACTTGGTGCAAGAAGTCATTGAATCAGAGATTAATGCACTAAGCTAAACTTTGCCAAGCCTGAGTTACTATTTTACTCAACCATTGTCTTTGTACTTGATCTAATAGAGGATCATCTTCTAAAACTTCAGCGACTAAATCATCTAAAGATTGACCTTGATAACGTGCTGATTCTATCACATGAGCGATGGCTTCGGCTACCACCTCTTCTGAAATACGATTATGGGAGATGGGAGGAGAATTAAATTCAAAGGTAAGACAGGGAATGATCATGATCTGAAAATAAGAATAATATTAAGATTTGTAAAGGTTTTTTCATTTTAAGATTCTCAAGATTTTAACGTAAAAATAAGAACAACAGTAAAAACTACGGGTTTTTTTAATAATTTGTAAAGCATTGCATTGAGGAATGATCAAAAAACACTTTATATTGTAGAGATTTGATAAATATTAAGTTTTATTAATTTTTCTGATTTTAGTAACAATTTATACAGAAAGTTGTTTAATATATCAATATAGCAAAAAAATTAGGAGAAAAGAGATATGGATACTCAAAATCAAGCTCGTGCATTAATGATGCGTCATCATAAAATGATCAAAAATCGTCAACAATCAATGTTAGGACGTACTGCGGTTGAAATAGGGATGGATATTAACCCTTCTGAATATTGGAATCCCACCCAAGGTAAACCTAATGCTAGTTTTCGGGTAAGTTATGATCGCAGTAGTGCGTCTTTAAGCTAGAATGGAGAACTGGGAATAAAAAACTCCTCATTCCTCATTCCTCATTGCTACTGCTAATTCATTGTTTCTTCGTACATTTGCAAATATTCGAGGGCAGATTGATACCAACTAAAATCTTGACTCATGCCCCGAATTTGTAGTTTTTGCCATTCCTTTTTAAAACGGAAACCTTCATAGGCACGAATCAGACAAGTATATAAATCAAGAGCTTCATAACGATCAAAAGTGTAACCGGTACCTGATTCAGTCGTAGGATCAAAGAAAGAAACTGTATCTACTAAACCACCTGTTTTCCGCACAATGGGAATTGCACCATAACGCATTGCCAATAGTTGACTGATACCACAAGGCTCAAATCGAGAAGGCATCAAAAAGGCATCAATACCACTATATACTCGCCGAGAGATAGCTTCATTATGTAATAATTGTACCGAAATTCTTCCCCGATGACGAGAAGACATTTCCCATAATTGTGTTTCATAAAAGCGATCGCCAGTACCAAGAATAATTAATTGAGCATCAGTATAAGCTAAAAATCGATCGACAGTCTGTAAGACTAAATCAATGCCTTTTTGTTCAACTAAACGTGTCACCATGCCCACTAAAAAAGCATTGCGATTAACTTCTAAACCTGATTCTTCCTGAAGTTTAATTTTGTTAAATCGACGTTGATCAATAGTTTCGATGGTAAAATTTTGATGAATTAACTTATCGACAGCTGGATCATATTTATCTGTATCGATACCATTAACAATACCCCGTAACTTGCCACTAATCCAAGACAATAAACCGTGTAAATTTTCTCCATACTCAGGAGTTTTAATTTGGGAGGCATAAGTAGGGGAAACGGTATTAACTAAATTGGCAAATTGTAACCCAGCAGACATTGTATTGTCACCTACCATATACCAAGGGCACCAAGTCATTTGTTCCAATAAATTTCGTCCAGGTCCTTGATATGCTAGATTATGAATAGTAAAAATAGTACTAATATCAGGAGATTGGTGCATCCAGACAGGAATCATTCCCGTATGCCAATCATGACAATGAATAATGTTAGGCTTCCAATAATTCCAAGCAAATTCAGCCGCACCATTGGAGAAAAAAGTAAAACGCCAATATTCATCATCACCGCCATAAACATGACGTCCGCCAAAACAAGGATGACCAAAAAGATACAAAGGAACATCAGTTTCAGGCAAGACAGTTTCATAGACAGCAAACTTTTGAAACATGGCATTACCCCACCAAATTGGTTCACTAGGGACATCTAACTTATCAGGTAAAAAGCCATAATAAGGCATAAAAATCCGCACATCATGACCTAATTTGCGTAATATTTGAGGTAATGCACCGACAACATCTCCCATTCCGCCAACTTTAGCTACGGGTGCAGCCTCTGCCGCCACAAATAAAATTTGCATAGTGATTTAATTTAAGTGTGATTTCTAAAGACTAGGGTGATTGTGACATAATCTCAGTACTTATGCAAAATAATTTTTGTACATTGTAAAAATTAGGTAATAGCGCATAGGCAATATATAGGCTTGTCTATTGCCTCAAAGTATTATAGGATCAGATTTGATTGTTTAATTGGTTTATTGTTATTAGGAGGTTTTTTTTGTCTGGTTTAATTGGTTTATTTGGTTTTTTTGGCGGGTTTTTTTGTGTTTGTTTTTACCTTTTATTTTTTTTTCGCGGCACTTAAATTTTTTTAAAAATCAAAATAGTTTTTGGTGTTGTGGGATAAATTTTAAGAAATTTTACTTTTATTTTATTTCCTCAATGCCTTATTTTTTATTATTTTAAAATACTTTTATGTCACATAAAAACAAATAATACTATTATATATGCTCCATTTTTTAATAAAAAAGCGATTTGTCAAGGGGCTGATAATAGGTAATAAGTAATACTGAGATCTTGCATCAGAACAAAAATACTGAATTACTATCAAGAGCTATAAAATTTTCGGTGGTGTAAAGGTGTCAGGTGTTAGGTATGGCAAGGGATTTAAACTCCAAGAAACAAGAATTCACCAAAAATATATCTTAATTGATTTTCTTATTTTTTATTCCTAGAATTAACTAGCTCTTTGTTATCGTATTAAACCTCATGATCTGCAACAAATCTAAGATATTCAAAGTAGAAGAACTGAGGTTGAATCAACAAAGTTTGCAAAATCAATTTTAATACAGTGTCAATCGATTATTCTTAGCATTGCCCCGATGCCCTGTTGCAAGAGTGCCTACCGTAACCAGTCAATTTAAAGTGGTTAAATATGGCGAATTCCTCATTACTTATATTTAAAATATGCCTCTAAAACCTCTCTAACAATTGGTCCAGCCGTTGAACCTCCCCCCCCTCCTGAATGTTCAACAAAGGCAACTACGACTATCTCAGGCTTGTCATAAGGAGCAAAACCACCGAACCATGTATGGGATTTACCCGGTGGTGCTTCGGCTGTACCACTTTTACCTGCTACTGCGATGCCGTTAAGACTAGCTTTTCCTCCCGTACCACCAGCAACAACCGCTCGTAACCCTTCTCGAATAGTACTAACGGTTTCGGGTTTTAAATTGAGAGATTGCCGTTTTTTCAGAAAAGTGGCTTTATCTTCATAAAGATGGGGTGTAACTTTATACCCACCATTGGCAGGTACAGCAAACATTACTGCTAATTGTAAAGGTGTTGCTTGAGTAAAGCCTTGCCCGATGGACATATTAACGGTATCTCCTATTGTCCATTCCCAGTTAAATCGCTTTTTTTTCCATTCATTATCGGCAATTAATCCGGGGGTTTCTTCGGGAATTTCAATCCCTGTTTTACTACCAAAACCATACTTTCTTGACCATTCTATCAGGGTTTCTCCTCCGACACCGTTACCTATTTGTCCAAAAAAAGTATTACTGCTCCATTGCAATGCTCTTACAAAACCCATTGGTCCAAATCCAGCACGATTCCATTCTCCGAAAGCTGTACCTCCCACATGAAGATAAGCATAGGTAGGTAAGACTGTTTTAGGGGAAAACTTCCCTGATTCCATTCCGGCAGTAGCTGTGACGACTTTAAAGGTGGATGCTGGAGGAAATCCCATTAAGGCACGGTTAATTAAAGGATAGCCTTTTGCTTGTACTTCTTGCCACATTTGCTCGGTAATTTTACCTGAAAAAATATTCGGATCAAAGGCAGGATAGCTTACCATCGCTAATACTGCTCCATCACGAGGATCTAGAGCCACTACTGCTCCTTTGCGATCGCCTAGAGCTTTTTCGGCGGCTTTTTGTAATTCTAAGTCAAGGGTAAGAGTAACATCATTTCCGGCTTTAGCTTCTTTAATGCCTAATTTACGAAGGACTTTTCCGGTGCCATCTCTTTCCAGAAGAATTCCGCCCCATTCTCCTCGTAATTTTGACTCAAAACCAGCTTCTACTCCCATTTTGCCAATGACATCTCCCATACGATAACCTTCTTGTTGCCGTGCTTTTAATTCCTCAGCGTTAATTTCTCTGGTGTAACCTAAGACATGAGAACCAATTTTATGATGAGGATAATATCTCACGGTATCGGTATCTACTTCCACATCAGAAAGTAAATGACGATTTTCTTCAATGGCGGTAATTTGTTGAGGGGTTAAATTACGAGCAATGCGCACAAGGGTAGGAGAATCGTAACCTTCTTGAGCTAAAATATTTTGTAAATTTTCAGCCGATATGCCTAAAATTTTTGCTAACATTGTTTTTGCTTCTGGCCAATTTTCCTTTTTTTGAGCAATAGGCCACAAGTAAGCAGAATGAGATAAGCGAGTTGCGGCTAAAATTCTCCCTTTGCGATCGAATAAATTGCCTCTGACGGGGGGTTTAGGGATAATCTTTGTACGGTTATTATCAGCTTTAATAGAGTAGTTGTCACCTTCAACTATTTGTAGGTATCCTAGACGAAAGCCAATAGCACCTAAAAGAAAAAGACTAATTAAGAGCATAATAAATATTGGTTGGTCATTTTGTCCAACTGTTAACCAAACTTTTTTATTTTTACGGTTAATTGGATCTCCTGTATTTTTTTTGTCCCTAATATAATTATCTTTAGGCTTTTTGACTAAATTTACTAATCCCATTTTATTTATTATTGATTGCTTAATTATTTTTATTATGATCCAAAATAGCTTATCC
>NZ_VRZC01000168.1 GCF_016743215.1 Geminocystis sp. GBBB08 | reverse complement strand
GGAATTAGTCCATCCAAGCTACTGGTAGAACATCAGAAAGTTACGGCTAAGTCTGAAAATTTCAGATTTGAGAAATCAGGATACATCAATGACGTTAGTTGTTGAGCCTAGCAACCCTGTACAACGCACGTTTGTTTCAGTGGAGTAATGGTCAAGTAATTGGCTGTTCAGAATCGCCCGTTACAGCTTCAGCTTTACGGGTGAGTATGTCAAATAACCTATTTGGTATCTCTGTTATTGTACAGTGCCAAATTAAATAGAAATGTTGATTGTTGATTAAGCCGATCGCCTTAAACCTACCTCAGTTCGATATAAAATTATCGGTGAAGGTGAGACGAGGAGACTAGGAGACTAGGAGACTAGAAGAGAATAGACTTAAACATTCACTTAACGTAACGAAATATTGCTAAGTACTAGGTAAAAGTAGGCGATCGCCTTAAACTAGGAAGACAGTCCTTATCTATTCAAATTATATTATTTAACTATGTTTCCTATTAGTCGTCCTCGTCGTTTACGTCAAAATCCTCAATTACGACGCATGGTACAAGAAACGGTATTAACAGCCAATGATTTAATTTATCCTTTATTTGCCGTGCCGGGTAATGCCATCGCAAAAGAAGTAAAATCCATGCCCGGAGTTTATCAGTTATCAGTAGATAAAATTATCGAAGAAGCTAAAGAAGTCTATGATTTAGGTATTCCAGCAATTATTTTATTTGGGATTCCGACAGATAAAGACAATGACGCTACTGGTGCATGGCATGATTGCGGAATAGTACAAAAAGCCACTACAGCCGTAAAAAAAGCCGTACCAGATTTAATCGTTATCGCTGATACTTGTCTTTGTGAATATACACCTCATGGGCATTGTGGTTACTTAGAAGTAGGAGATTTAGCAGGAAAAGTCTTAAATGATCCAACCCTTGAACTGCTAAAAAAAACAGCAGTATCTCAAGCCAACGCTGGTGCGGATATTATTGCACCCTCAGGCATGATGGATGGTTTTGTTACTTCTATTCGTGAAGCATTAGACGAGGCCGGTTTTGAAAATACCCCGATTCTTTCCTATGCCGCTAAATATGCTTCAGCCTATTATGGCCCTTTTCGAGATGCCGCTGAATCAGCCCCTAGCCATGGCGATCGCCGTACTTACCAGATGAATCCTGCAAACGCTCTTGAAGCCCTAAAAGAAGTGGAATTAGACATAGTAGAAGGTGCAGATATGTTGATGGTAAAACCCGCTTTATCCTATATGGATATAATTTGGCGTGTGAAAGAAATTACTAATTTACCAGTAGCCGCTTATAACGTATCAGGGGAATATTCTATGGTAAAAGCCGCTGCCCTTAACGGTTGGATAGATGAGAAAAAAGTAACCCTAGAAACCTTGACTAGCTTTAAACGTGCTGGTGCTGACTTAATTTTAACTTATCATGCTAAAGATGCAGTACGTTGGCTAGAGCAACAATAAGGTATTAAAATAATACAGAAATATATAATAGCCCTCTGTTCATCCGGAGGGTAGTAGTTAAGGATTATTCAACCATTACAGATGAAAAAGCCGAAGGAAATTTACCTAAGTTTGATGTCAGAAACCTTTTCAAAAGAAGTGCAAGATCTTAGTAAAATGAAAATCAATAATCTCATATACCTGATTAAATTAGATAAAAATTTATGTTTCGTCACCTCTTAGCTATTATCACTATTTCCATTTCCTTTTTTCTGTTAACAACTATCTTAACCCCCTCAGCAGAAGCACTTGTACCAATAAAAATTACAGATATATCTTACAAAGAATGTCCGGCAGGAGTAGGAGAAGGCAGCGTCACTAGTGGAGGTAGTGCCTTACCAGCAACTTGTTATTTAATTACCGGTAAAACTAACAACACATCAGGGAAAACCTTATATGATGCTGATGTATTTGGAAGGGTTTATGATGCTAACAATGAACCAGCTTTACAAAATCGTAGCCGATTAGGGGCTTTAACAGAAGTACAACCAGGAGTAAATGAGTTTGAGTTGAGAATTAGTGTGCCTTCTAATCAACCCACTCCTTTACAATTAAAACAGTTTAAAGCCACTGGTTTTTCTAGCAAAGTCTATCCTACTTTTTAAACTACTCCCACAAGAGAAATTAATAATTGAGGAATTAGCTGTAAAACAAAGATAGCTAAAATTGCCGAAAAATCTATGCCTCCTAATGGAGGTATAAAAGAACGAAATATATTAAGATAGGGATCGGTAATGGGTGCTAAAAATGAAATCACGTTACCTGCCCATTCTGCCGTTTGAAACCAACTTAAAAGAATTCTTACAAATATTAGTACTAAATATATTTGAATAAAATTAGTTACAGTATTGATAACTAAATAAGTTATACTATTCATCGCCTTTAAATAACTCCATTTTTCATAGTAGTTTTATTCTTTTTATCTTAACTGAATTTGTCTAATTTATAACTCCTTCCACTGGTATCTTTACTATATTAGAATCTCTCTCGCAAAGGCACAAAGGCGCAAAGGGGAAATTTAGTTACTATCTCTTTTTTTTTTGCTTTGTGATTAACTATTTCTCCTCTTTAACCAAAAACTTTGCATTCCTAGAGATTTTGCTCCCCAATAATCTTCTTTAGCACTATCTCCAATATACCAAGAATTTTCAGGTTTACAGTTATGTTTTGCTAAGGCAATTTTAAATATTTTGGGGTGCGGTTTCGCTACTCCCGTGATAGAAGAAATTGTAATGGTTTGAAAATATTGTTTTAAGTTTAGGTTGTCTAAAACTTCATAAATTCTGGTATCAAAATTAGAGATAATTCCCAATTCTATACCTTGTTTTTGCCAATGATTTAAACTTGATATTACCTCATCATAAATAACCCAAGGTTGGCTCGTTTTAAAATGGTTATAAAGTTCGATAAAAAAGTCTTTAAAGTTAGTAAATTCTTGAATCTTGTTGTCTTGATTAAAGGTATTATAAGTAATGTTTTGCCACCATTCAAATTCTAATTCTTTGATTTCTTCTTCATTTTCTGTCTCAAAAGCAAGAGGAGGAGAATTTTTAAAGGCTTGATAAAAATAATTATTAATTATTTCTGCCTCTCTATTAGCACCATATTTTTTAGCTATTTGAGTATAAACATCCCCCACGGTATTTTTAACTCCAAAAATTGTACCTACTGCATCTAAAAAAATAACTTGCGGTTGATGATTAATTTTCATTATTTTTTGCTTAATTTATCTACAAACTTTATTTTATTTTAAGTAAGTGAGTAAAATTAATTTGTGCATTTTGTTTTTCTCAAAGCTATGATAATAATGGGTAACAAGGGGTAACAAAGGGTTTAAACTGCTTGCCTTACATTGCCTCTATACAATTAATTTTACATTAGTACTTATTTTCAAAGGAGATATAGATAATACAACTTCACTCAATGCTGAATGTAAATAACCATTAGTTGCCAAAATTCTACCACTATCTAAATCAAATTCATTACCATCATAAGCAGATATTTTGCCCCCTGCTTCTTGAAGAATCACCACTCCCGCTAATAAATCCCAAGGTTTTAATCCTCTTTCCCAATAACCATCTAATCTTCCTGTTGCCACATGACATAAATCTAAAGAAGCACTTCCCCCTCGTCTAACTCCTTGGGTTAAATGGGTAAGGTGACAAAACTCTGCATAATTATTATCTTCCACCTCTTGGCGATCGTATGCAAATCCTGTGACTAAGAGGCTACTTGCTAAATTTTTTGTGGTAGAAACCTGAATAGGAATATCATTTAAAGTTGCACCGCAACCTTGTGCCCCCATCCATAATTCATTCAACATCGGATTATACACAACCCCAACAGTCGGTTTCCCTGATACCATTAAACCCACAGAAACCGCCGCTTGAGGATAACCATGAGTATAATTAGTTGTACCATCAAGAGGATCAATTACCCATAAATACTCATTCTCAGAAGTGTCAGTTTTACCCGATTCTTCTGCTAAGATACCATGATTAGGTAAATGACGCTTTATCACTGAAATTATTTCCGTTTCTGCTTTTTGATCTACTTCTGTAATTAAATCTCCTGCCCTATCTTTTTCTCTGATATTTAGCTGTTTTCCCCAATAACTTTGTAAGACAACACCTCCTGCTTTTGCCGCTAAAAAAGCGATGTCACGAAATTTTAAAATTTGTTGGGAAGAAAGATTATTCATAAATGTAAAGTAAAAAGATTAATTTATATTTCTAAGAGGTTTATCAGGATTCCAAACACCTTTACCCATGATACGGGCGTAATCTTGGGCATCTAACAATTGTTGATCATATTTACCGTCAGTATAGGTTAAATTAACGATACCATGACCGAATGATAAGATTTTTTGATTAATTAATTCATCATTAAACCATCCATAGCCCCTAATTCTGTTAAATTTGTCTTTAACTTCTAAATCAGTTTCTAAAATTACGATGGCAGATTTTAAAGGTTGAGAGTTATTAACCGTCAGAAAATCAACTAAAAATTTTCTCGCCTCATTTCCCCACGGTTGTTGTTTTTCACTTGGAGTCTCTAAACCCATTAATCGAAATTGATAAGATTTATTTTTAATAATCACCTCAATGGTTTGGGCACTAACAACTCGTCTTAATTTTGCTTCAATGCCCTTGATAGTAGTCTGATTTTGACAACCACTAAGGATTAAACATAAACAAATCAAAATAGTTAATAATTTATATTTCAAAGCAAAATAATTTTATTAAGATAAGTTTTTCGCACTCGACACACTCGACGCAAAAATTTAAAGATTAATCATCTTCAATAGGGAAACCAAAACGAACTTTTCCTTTACCAAAATAACGCCCGAATTGCAACTCATAAACCTCATCTTCATCTTGAGTTTCTACTACTAAATCTGATCGAGGATAAGATACACATAATAAGGCATAACCTTTTCTTTGTAAATCGGGAGATAAACCCATTGCCTCTGGTTGATAAATATCTCCTCGAATTACTCTGACGGCACAAGTAGTACAAGCACCATTACGACAAGAAAAAGGAGGCTCAACTTCTTGATTTTCTGCGGTTTTTAAAATATACTCGTTTTCGGGTACAGTAATTGTTTCCGTTGTGTTACTTTGACGATTATGAATAGTTACTTGATAATTTTTAACCATTATTAAACAATAATTACAGGTTTTGTTTTTATTATAAGGGGCATAAGTATAACTGTTTATCTTTTTTTCCCTTGAATACTCTTCAAAAAGTCAGAAATAATTATTATCAATTATCAATAGGCATCTAATCAAAATTCAGGAAATAAGGGATAAATCCCTTACGATAAACTATTTAAAAATATTTGATGGAGAAGTCTAATTATCAATTATCCTTTAACGCAAATAACCTGTTTAAGAGTTGCCACAACTTCCACTAAATCTGTTTGTTGATTCATCACTTCTTCAATGGATTTATAAGCACTAGGTATTTCATCTATAACTCCAGCATCTTTGCGACACTCAATCCCCTCTGTTTGTTGAATTAAATCACTAACATCAAAACGTTTTTTAGCCTGACTTCGAGACATTGTACGCCCGGCACCATGACTGCAATTATGTACTAAAATAGGAGTATAATAATCTGTGAACACAATATAATTATGATTATCAGCAACAGTAAAGTTATAAACGGGAATTTCTGACAAAGATTCACTATTAACAACTCGATTCATTGCTAAAGTAAAATCAAGTGATTTTTCACGGATTTTCTCAATATTCATCATTTTATCAGCTTTGCTATAAGTATTTAATTCAGCAGAAGAAAATTTACCCCCAGTTAAAGATTTTGCTAAAATTAATTTATCTGCATAAAGTCTTTTTGGTGGTTCATTAATGACTAATCTTTGACAAATATTAGAGAGTTTTGTCATCACTAAATTGTCTCGAAATTCTACAACATAATTATTGCGATTATTATAAACTTTATAAGCAATTCCTAAAGATAATAAAGCACAAATAACAGGATTAAACATCGCAATTTTACCAATACTAATGGAAATAGTATCCCGATTAATACTTCCATCGCCATCTAAATATCCTGCTAAAAAATAAAGTGATAAGTAAGGATTTGTTAGTAATATTTGCGGTAAATTTTCTTTAAAATTGATTATTTTTTCAACAAAATTAGAGTCACCAATGGTTAATTCTACTAAAAGTTTACCTTGTATTTCTCTTCCTTTTAAATTAGAAATTCTTGGTTGTTGAATTCTCATTGAAATGTTTACTTTATAAGAATCAAATATTTTTTTTACATGACTTAAAAACTTTTCTTTCTTGTTATCAGAAGATTGATAAATTCTGACATAATTTAAAATATATTTATCATTGATAGGACGATCTTTTAATTCAGGTGCTTTTTTTCTTTCCTGTGAATAAATAGTACCATCGGATAAAATAACGCCTAATAAATAGTAAAAATTAGGATCGCAATCTTCTATAGTTAAATTAGATGGTAAATTGATTTCTGTGGGAATTATTACTCCGCCTTGATTATCATAAATTTCCTCTATTTTTTGATAACTAATTTCCCCTTTTTCATAGGTAGCAAAAGGATGATTTGCTGTACAAATAATGGCATTTTTTAGCCTTCTTCTTGTTTGTGAAAAAGAATATTTATTCACCATTACTTGACGGCAACTTTGCTCTAAAATTTCTTTTAATTCAAATTTTTGTAATTTCTGGTTATAGCTAACCAATTTAATCGATGAATTAGCATTATAAACCTCCTCGATGGTCATCAATCCGTATTCCGTTAAGATTTTTGTCTCTCCAGCAAAACAACTACAAAAACTGTCATGATTACCTTTACCTTTAACAATAAAAGATTTTGCCCCCATTGAACCGGGTATTATACCGTAATCGTTTTCGGTAGCTCTTACTGCACCTTTGCGGGTTACATAAACATCCTCACCGAAATGAGTTTCTTTTTCAGCGTAATTATGGTGGCAGTTAACCGTTAATAAAGGTTTTGTGGCTTTACCACCGTTTAAATGTTTCTCCACAATGGCTTTAAAACGACTCATCATCACATCACGGTTAAAACGGGCATAACTCTGCGCCCATTGTAAATCTCGCCAATAAGCATCAAATTCGGGTGTACCAGCGATAAAATAAGCTAAATCTGGATCTGGTAATCTTAAATTGGCTAATTTCGCTAATTGTTTCCCTGTTTTGATATGGCAATCAGCTAATTGATTTCCAATATGTCGAGATCCTGAATGTAGCATTAACCAAACTTGATCTTCGGTATCTAAGCATAATTCAATAAAGTGATTTCCCCCACCCAATGAGCCTAATTGCTTAATAGCTTTACCTTCTAGTCTTTGAACTCCTGAATGTAAATCCTTGAAACCTTGCCAACCTTGCCAATTAGTTACTTTTGTTTCTATGTCTTTATTTTCGTTAAAACCAACGGGAATATTGGCTTCAATTTCTAAGCGAATTTTTTTTAACTTTCCTTCTAACTCAGAGGCACTAAACCCTGTTTGCAAAGCACACATACCACAACCCACGTCAACTCCAACGGCGGCAGGAATTATCGCATCTTTCGTAGCAATAACCGAACCGACTAATGCCCCTTTTCCTAAATGCACATCTGGCATCAAGGCAACGTGCTTATAGACAAAGGGTAAAGAAGCCACATTTTTTGCCATAGAAGTTTCTTCAAAGCCTAAGTCATGATTTGCCCAAGATAAGACAGGTTTAGGAGTAGAAAGGTTTAATTGTTCGTACGGCATAACGGTTAAATAAAATTAACGATTATTCTATAATAATCAATTTATCTTTAATAAGTACCAGTGCAAAATTGATTGTATATAGGCAAAGAGTTTAAACCTCTTGTTATCATAGATTTGAGAAAAACAAAGAGCATCGATTAATTTTGTGTACTTACTTACTATTCGCAAAATAGCTTATATATTTTAACATTAATTAAAATTATTGATAATCCTTTTTGCCTCTTGCTTTTTATTTTTTTTACAAGGTAAACACACCATTAATTTTGGACATTTAAAAGTATGTCTTCAATATCCTTTTCTTTATCAAACCTAGAAGAGTTATTA
>NZ_VRZC01000167.1 GCF_016743215.1 Geminocystis sp. GBBB08 | reverse complement strand
GCATGTAACAAACCAGCAATAACTAAATCCACTGAAACCGAAAGATTTGCCAGAATACTTGCTGTTCCCACCAAATGTGAAATAAATGTTTTTCCAGATGAGCGAAATTGAGCCGTAAAAAGAGAAGTTGCTAATTCATAAGCTTGTGCTACTCTTTGACAATTATCCTCTGAATAATTTAAAAAATATAGCTGATTAAAAAGTTGTAAATTAGTTTGAGCGCAATTAATTTCTGATTTCATTTTTAAGTAATTTTTGATAAATTTGGCTAAATTTTTCTACCATTATCTCTTCTGTAAATTTAGTTAAAGCAACTTTTTGAGCCGCTTTGCCCATTTGTTCTATTAAATCAACATTACTTAATAATTTAATAAGAGCCGAAGATAAAGCCTTTCTATCTCCAACGGGGATTAATATTCCTGTGATTCCATCTTGGACTATCTCTTGTAATCCCCCTATTTTAGAGGCAATGACAGGAATTTCTCGAAGCATTGCTTCTGTGGCTACCATACCAAAAGGTTCTGCCCACAAAGAAGGTACAACTTGTACCCACACTTGATTAAATGTAGAACCTAATTTTTTTTGAGGAATATAACCTAACATTTCCACGGATGAATTTAAGTTTAATTCTTTGATTAAATTTTTTAAATTCTTATCTTCTGAACCACTACCAGCGATGATTAATTGAGCATTAGGAATTACTTTAACAACATCACTAAAAGCCTTTATTAATAAATCTACACCCTTTTCGGATACTAAACGCCCGGCAAAACCAACTAGAGGGATTGACGATAAATTTGATCGAGTTTCTTGTTTTGGAAATCCGTGATAAATTACGCTTGAAACTTTAATATTTTCCTTTTCAAAAGCTGTTTTGACATAATCACTATTAGCAACAATTAAATCAAAGACAAAATACCATGATCGTAATAGATTCATCTGTAACATTAAAGGTAAAAAATCTCTCAAAGGTAAACAGCTATTAACATAACAAGGTTTACCTGCTTTTACTTGACAAATGGAGTTATCAGGTAATCTTTTTGTGCCTAATGGACAAATTGAACGATACCAAACTACTTGTAGTAAACAAGGAATATTTTTTAGTAAAGGCAAAATGAGGGGAGAAAGTTGGGTTAAAAATAAAACTACATGAACTATATCGGGTTTAAATTCCTTTAAAACTTGACGTAAACGAAACCAAGCGAAAATATTAACTGTTTGAAGTAAAGTTCTAAACCTTGAAGTTGTACCAAAACAATAATAATCTGCTAAGGGTTTTTGTCCCGAAATTCGCACTGAACTTGAAAATAAGCGCACATCATGACCTTTTTGACGTAATAAATCTCTTAAAGTTAAGATGCTTATTGCAGCTCCTCCTGTGGGGGTAGCATAATCATTAATTAGTAAAATTTTCATGTATGCATATAAATCGAAGTTTGTAGTAAAAAAATGTAACGTCAAAAATTGAACGAAAACTGTTAGCCTTCTCAAGAAGAGTGCAAAGGGATTTATGACTCGAAACCATTATCTCAACGTGTAATTCATTACACGTCTAATAGATACCGTTCAATAAATTGAACTCAATTTCTACAAAAAATATCATGGTTTCTAATAATAATTGATTTTCTAATCAGAGAAAATGGCTAGATTTCTTCTTAATTATAGTTTTGAGTTAAATCAAAATTTGAGAATGAAAACGAGAAAGCTTAACAAATAGGGAATTATAAAGAAGAATGGTAAATTCTTTTTTGGAAACCGCCTAAATCGATCGCCACAATTTTTAACACACAAATTAATAACCAGATCCCTTACCCTAATAGTATCATAGGAATAATCAGAATAGAAAAGAATACACCCATTAAACTTAGCTTAACTTGATAAATAACTAAAATTAAAATACTAATAGATAAAGAAATTATTAAATTTATTGTCTGAACAATTATTTTTGTTATCACAATTACAATAATCTGACTATAGCAATACTAAATCAGTTGTGAAATATTTAAAGATAGGAAATAATGTTTTACCTATTATTCAACAAGGGGTTTAAACCCTTTGCCTTTAAATTTGTAGTCCTTATTTTGTCACGAATCATTTAGGATTGCTATATCAACTAATGATTAATTAATAAAATTTTTATAAATAATGATTATTTTTTAAACTTTGGATCATTTCGATTACAGCTTCTTCTAAGGAAAATTGCGGTACAAATCCTAATTCATTTTCAGCTTTGGTAGTGTCCAAAATTCGGGAAGTTAAAAACAATTCATAACGATGAGCTAAAGGCATTTCAATTTTGAAAGTTTGATGTAAAATTTGTGATATAGTTAATAATATTTCAAAAGGTAAAGTAAACTTATTTTCTTGGGGAAATTTAACTGCTAAATTCTCGGCAATCAAAGTAACAAATTCTCGTAAAGTTACGGGATTTTTTGAACCAATTAAATAACAATTTCCAATACTTGTCGGCACTTCTCCACAAAGTTGTAATCCTCTGACAGCGTCTTTAATATGAATTAGATTAAATTCATTATTACCTGATCCTAATAATTGAAAATTTTGAGTTGCGATCGCCTTTGTTAATCCTAACCAATTTAAACCATTTTTTCCTACCATACTGGTAAGACGGGCGATAACAACGGGCAATCCTTTTTCTTGATAATAAGAAAGTAAGACTTTTTCTCCGGCTAATTTAGTGCGACGATAAATAGTATTTGGATCAGTTGGACTTTGTTCATTAACCATGTTGCAAGAATTAATACCATAAACTCCAGCACTACTGGTATAAATAAACTTTTCGACTTTAGCTTCGATCGCTTTTTGGGCTAAATAATTAGTGGCTTCGACATTTGTTGTCCAAAAAGCTTGAGGGGAAGATTGAGAGCGTCCAGTTTTAGCCGCTAAATGATAAATTTGTTGACAATCATTAACAGCTTGATCGATTATTTTTCGATCGGTAATATCTCCTATTATCATTTGTATTTGTTCATTTTTGATAAGTTCAGGTTTTTGGGTAATAACTTTAACTTGGTAGCCACTTTTTAAAAGTTGTTCCGTTAAATTACCACCGACAAAACCTGTTCCACCCGTCACTAAAACTTTCATACTTAATGGGATTATTCTCTTTAAATTGAGGGCTAATAATTTCTTCTAAAATTCTTCCTTCCATATATTCAGGAATGCTTTGTCCTAATAAATACAGTAAAGTTGGAGCAAAATCAAGGACATTAATTTCTGACAACTGAGCATTAGAGTTAATATGTTTACCCGTTGCGAGTAAAAATCCTTTTCCTCGATGGTTCGTTTTTCGGCGAGGAGGTGCAGTAGCGGAAATTAAACCTAATTTGGGATGATAAAGTTGCTTGATTTCTTGATTTTCTACCCACTTAAACACAATATCAGGTAATTCCTCAATACTTTCTCCTTGAAGAAGTCGGGAAATATGATAAATTTCCTCAATAGCAGGTTTATTCGTATCAGGATTAATTAATAATTTAAGCTCGGCGATGATTTCTTCACAAAGGGAATTATACTCCTCTCCTCGTTCAACAATGCCGTATGGTTCTCGATTTTTGAGATTAATACCAATAAAACCTTGAAAATGAATGTTTAAGAAAAAAGCCCTTGTTTCTTGCCAATTAATACTTTCATTAAACTGGTGATTTTGTACTCGATCGTGTATTTTAGTTGGTATAAGGCGATCATTAATAAAACCTCTAATGTCTTTAGGGATTATATTTCTAAGTTTTTGACTCCATGAAGTTGCTAAAAATTTTTCCCAATTGGTTGTATTTGTTTTCTTAACTTGAGAAGGTGGTTTAACTTGCCAACCAAATTTTTCCATAATTTCAGACATAAGGTGATTAGCACCATAATAAGGACTAATGCCATGAACTGAAACCACGAAAATTGTGGCATCTTCACCCACATCCTTGAGAATTTCCTCACAACTTTGATCTAATTGATGATAAAGATTAGGTAAAGCAGATTGAAAATGTTTTGCTCTTTGAGCATTATACGCCCAATGTTGAGTATTATAATCATGATAAAAGAAATGATTGCCATAATGAATTTCCCCAAAAGAAGCTAAAAATAAATCATATTTATCTTGTTCAAATAGCCATTTTACAGCTTTAGTTTTTTGTTTCAAGTTAGAAAGTAATAAATTATAACGGCGTTTTTCTTGACTAATAAATTTAGGATTAATTATTTCTTTTGGTTGGTGATATTTACCAAAAAGCCTTGTAATTTCTTTTACTTTATCTTCAGGAATTGAACAAGTAGGAATCAGGGGATATTCTCCACCCCATCCTGTTATTTGTACACCATTAATATCCTCCAAAGGAAAAGTTTTAGGTAAATCAAAAACCGCTATTTTTTGCTCAGTTTGACAGAATTTATGCCAAAAAGGCAAGTATTTACAGTAAGATCGAGCATTCACTCTAATAATATTAGTAGTTCCTTTTTCTAACCTTTGAAAATTATAATAACCATGTTTACCCGGAGAAACTCCCGTATTAAAAGATGACCAAGGTGCATCAGAAAGAATACTAGCTAAAGAATTAACTTTTGTAAAAATTCCCTTTTGTTTTAAGGATTGTAAAAAAGGAAGTTTTTCTTCATCCAACCAAGTAGAAATTAAATCAGGATCTGCCGAATCTAAAGCAATTACAATAATCATTTTTCTTCTTAGATAAATATTTTTTTATTAACTTGATCATAGTTCATCATTAAATTTTGAGTCTGACACAACATTGTTCTAAATAAGGACTAATTCAAAGAAACTATGGGAAACAGAACCGAAGAAGTGGGAGAAAGTGGAAAAACTTTTGGATAAAATTAATTTATTGTTAGAAGATTAATTAATTATTAGTTTACCAAAGGAGCAATAGATATAGCGTTTATCTAAATAGTAAGGTACAGCTATTTTTTAATGGCAATGGTTATAAATGAAAACCCAACCAATGTAATATAGCCTAAGTTGAACACAATTAGCATCTTTGTCTAGCTATCTTAGAACACTTATACTTCAAAACCAAGCGATCGCACCTCAATTAATAATATAATAATGAATTATTTACGATATTGAAATCCCGACTTAAACCCTTTTCGTCCATCTACTAACTGAATACTATTTTCAATAGGTAAAGCGGAGCAGGGCAAATCGGCTCCCCAACACTTGATTTGAAAATCCGCAGGATAAGTATATTTTACGTCATTATTTTCTGCATTGATTAAGGGTAATTCAGGTAATTTAGCAGGAAAGAATAATCTACTATCTAAATTTTTTCCCCCTATCACAAATAAGCTAACTGTCAAAATTATAATCAAATATTCTTGACTAAACTGGTTAAATTTTCTCCAAATTTTGGTATTAAATAAATCTACTTTTAGAGAAAAATTAGCAAAAAATAAACTAATAGAAACTAAAAAATAACCAACTGCGAAACGAATTAGAGGAATAATCATCATCACAAAAGTTACTCCAAAAATACTTAAGAAAACTAACCAACTTTGAGTTAATTTTAATTTTATATTTTTTTGTTTAACAATTAAAATACTTAAAATAATAGATAAAAGATATAAACCAACCGTTATTTGAATTTTGAAAGAGGACTTAAACCAACTCCATCTTTTTTTGATTAAATTAATTATTGGGTTATATTTGGTTTTTTCTCTATCTATACCCGTAATATTAACATTTTCTTTTTTGATAGTTTCTGCCTTAATTCTCCAAGGTACATTTAAACACATTTTGCTTGAGGGATACATCGGACAACCAGATGTTTTAATGGCAAATAAACTATTTGGTAAAATTAATATAAATGTCAAGAAAATTATTATTAAAAAATGTTTTACATTAGGTCTATTTTGCCAAAAATAAAATAATATAATTGTGGCTAAAAAGGGAATAGCAGTTAACTTGATAGTAAAAGCACCAATACTTAAAATTACTGGAATTAAATGACTATTTAGTTTAAATTGCTTTGATGGTATATAAGAATGTTCATTAATTATTAGCATTGACCAAGAAGTAACACCAATTAGTAAAGAAACAGGAATATCATTAGAAAAGGAAACTAAGCTATTACCATGGAAATTATCAAAAATATAAAATGTCATAATTAGTATTATAAAAAAGCTAATAAATACATCAGCTATAGTTAAATTTTTGCTTTTTAATTTAGTGAAAATAATTAACAGATGCAGAAAAATAACTAACATTAAAAATCCATTACTAATGGCACTAATTTTTCCATTTTCCCAATCTAAAATTAAGGGTGCTGAAAAGGCAAACCAAGAAGAAGTAAAGCCGAATTTTGAATTAATTAAAGTCACCCCCCTGACACTACCAAATTCTGCTATCCAACGAATTGAGCCTAGATGATATAATCCTGTATCAAACCAGATAATTTGCTGAGTTGTAAAAAGTGCGATTGCACTGGCAATAATTAAACCTTTAATAAAATTTTGCAGTGAAATTAACTTTAATAATTGATTAAATTCAGCCCTTATTTTGGTAGAAAATAAAGCAATTAATACCCAAAATAAAGATAATATTGCCCCTGTCAAAGGAGATAATGGTACAAATAGAGCCAAAGTTATACAATTTAAACAAAGAATTACTATTCCTAACCAAATTGCGAGTATAGTGAGATCGTACCGATGAATCAATGGCGAAATATTACAGATATTTAAAATTAATAAACCAACGCAAAGACAGACAACAAGGAGAATTAACCAAATTATTAAAAATGAAATCATAAAAGTAACTATGATGATGAATAACAATAATTTACACCCTTTATCTATTTCTGTGATTATTCCCGTTTATCGGGGAGGTGACAACTTTTCTCAATGCCTAGAAAGTTTTAAAAATATTTCGGTGTTTCCTCTTGAAGTTATTGTTGTAGTTGATGGAGTTGATCTCGAATCTTACCAAATGGCGACAAAATTCACAGATAAAGTATTACAACTAGAGGAAAATCAGGGGCCAGCTACAGCCAGAAATAGAGGTGCAGACATAGCAAAAGGTGAGATTCTTTTTTTTATGGATGCCGATGTGACAATTCATCATGATACCTTGGCCAAAATCCTTCAAGTTTTTCAGGAGAATCCAGAAGTATCCGCTATAATTGGCTCTTATGATGATTCCCCTAGTGCGAGTAATTTTCTTTCTCAGTATAAAAATTTATTTCACCATTATAATCATCAGATTGGCTCACGGGAAGCATCTACCTTTTGGGGTGCTTGTGGAGCGATAAAAAGAGATATTTTTCTCAAAATTGGCGGTTTTAACCAACATTATCGCTTTCCCAGTGTAGAAGATATTGAGTTAGGGTATCGCTTAAAGAAAAAGGGCGATCCCGAAGGAATCGGCTACGCAGTACGCATCTTACTTTGTAAAGACATTTATGTCAAACACCTGAAAAAATGGACAATATATTCACTATTACGGGCAGATTTTTTTTATCGTGCTTTACCCTGGACAGAATTAATACATCAAAATTCAAGTTTCACTAATGATCTTAACTTAAAATATTCTAGCCGTATTAGTGTTATTTTGGTTTATCTTTTCTTAATATTATTAATCCCGATTTTTTGGTACAAACAGTTAATTTTTCTCAACATAGTTTTAATTGTAATCCTAACTATCTTAAATTTACCCGTTTATCGATTTTTTCAACAAAAGCGAGGTTTAATATTTACCCTTCAAGTATTGCCGTGGCATTGGTTCTATTATTTCTATAGTGGTTTAGGGTTTACTTTAGGTACTGCAAATTTTTGGCTAAAAAAATTAATTACTCAAATCAAATAATAGATATGAATAGTTTAAGTTAAAATTCTCAGTAAGTGACTTGACTTACTTTGGACAAATAACTATGAGATGGGAAGAAGTTTGCGAAGATAAACAATTACAAAATTTACCATTCAAAATTGAATTGAATAAATGGGGACAAATTGTTATGAGTCCAGTTAAGATTAAACATTCTTGACATACTCACCCGTTAAGCTGACGAACGGGCGATTCTGAACAGCCAATTACTTGACTGCTACTCCACTGAAACAAACGCGCGTTGTACAGGGTTGCTAGGCTCAACAACTAACGTCATTGATGTATCCTGATTTCTCAAATCTGAAATTTTCAGACTTAGCCGTAACTTTCTGATGTTCTACCAGTAGCTTGGATGGACTAATTCC
>NZ_VRZC01000166.1 GCF_016743215.1 Geminocystis sp. GBBB08 | reverse complement strand
AGGTAATACTCCGCCGGCAAAATCTGTAGCACTAGCCGGATTTGTACCTGAACCTGTAACCGCCCAGTTAACATTATTAGCTCCGGTGGTTGTACCACTGCGAGTAACGGTGAAGGTAAAGGCTTTTGTACCGCTATTTCCTTCTGTTTGATTGGCATTGGTAGGGGCGATCGCTAAATTGGTGGTGGTGGGGTTAACAGCATCTGTAATCAGAATTGTCAGATCAGAAAATGTTAGATTCTCAATGTCAAATAGGCTATCTATACCATCTCGGTTAGATAATAAATCCGTGATAGTATAAACGCCATTAGAGCCTGTTACTTGATATTGTGAAAAAGTTCCTACATAAACAGCGAAGTCGTTACCAACACCTCCTGTCAGACTGTCATTTCCACTGCCGCCTTGGAGGATGTCATTACCGCTAAAACCATTTAGGCTATTGTTAAATTCATTGCCAGTAATGGTATCGTTAAAATTTCCTCCATCTGCATTTTCGATCCTCACTCCGTTAGCGATGGTAAAGCCTCCGAAAATACCATTAATAGATGATAAATATCCTCCAGCACCGGCACCGTCTGCTATGTTGAGAGTAGCATCATTAAGATTGATGGTGACAGCAGAAGTAGCTCCATTGGCACTGATTTTGTCAATTCCGCCAGTATCCCATAGAGAAGAGTACATAGTTCCTGCTTGATTAACAGTGGGCAGAAAATAAGTGTTATTACCAGAATTGGAAGTGGTATTAGCTCCATAAAGATACTGAATAGCGGCAATGTCAAAAGCCATCGGTGTTCCCTGATAACCATAAGCGACAGTACCTGGATCAAAACCACTAGAAGCTAACCCATCGTTATAGGACATAGTAGTATAGATTCCCTGATTTAATCCAAAATCTCCTAAACTACCGAAGGGTGAAGTTACCCCGGGATAGATAGATGAACCACCACCATTATCATGGGGATGAGCTAATCCTAATCCATGGCCTAATTCATGAATCAAAGTAATAAAACCATAATTTCCCCCTGGCATTACATTATTAGTGTCCCATCCTTGTCCTTGCCAGTTGAAGTAACCTATTCCTCCACCATTGGTACCCGGAGGTCCAAACATTCCTAAAGCATCGAATTGAGAACTATTAACATTATAAAAGCCGAGGGTAGCTGATTCTTGGTTATCTCCTGCATCGACAAATTGAATATTAGCTACTGCTGCCCAAGTATTCAGGGCGTTAATCATGGATGTTCTTTCTGCACTACTCCAATTAAAAGCCTGAGTAGTAATATTCTGAAAAGCATCATCAAAACTTTCTGTGCCAGCATTCCAAAAAGAATAGGTGATAATCGTGGTGGTGGAAGACGTGCCAGGATTCCAATAATCACCGCCCCAAAGAATTCCATCGATGTAAGTGTTGCCGGTAAATTCCTTATTACCAACAGGAACAACTGTTCTTTGTAATGTTGCTGAAATTTTTTCTTGACGCTTATTTTGAGTGTTAGTAATAAGCAAAAGATTTTCTGAAACATCGTCTTTAGGTAAACTAAGTTTCAGGAAAGATGAAATATTGAGACTATCTTCTTCTGACAGTGGATTCTTTTTGATTTTTTTTACTTTAGCTGTATTTTCTGAATTGGCGATGGATTCTTCCGTTGTAATTTGTAGCTTTTCCAAAGAATTCTCTTGTAAATTAGAAACAGATAACGAAGGATGCAAAGATGATAGTAAGTCATCACTATTATATAGTGGACGAGTAAGTGTCATAAAAAACTCCTAAAATTATTATATAGCGTTTTTAATTATGGTGAGGTATCTATAAATCTTGCTAACAATGGGATGACTGCCCCTTGCCCGTACCTCGCTTATGTGAAAATTGCTATAGTCACTACCAGTATTTTAAATGGAAGTGTCCAAAGAATTATTGTTACAATAATAACATAACTAAAACAATAATCAATTTTAATAATATTTAAGTGAATTCTCTTCTAGTATTCTACCTCAGTTCGATTTAAAGAATACTTACTATCTCATAGAAAAGATGAGGAAGCATGGTCTGTTTTTATGGAAAAACTCGGTAATTTGGACGAAAATCAGGGATATTCTCCTAACTAATTTGTCCACAGAAGAAATGGGGCAAATTTTTCAATCAAAGTTAAATCAAAAAATACCCCATTAATTATTTTTATGCGATCGCTTTTTAAAAGTTTATTGACGTTTTATAGCATAGTCTAATAATTCGATGGGATGAATAACTGTGATTTTTTTTCCTTGTAACTGTAAATGTTTTAATATTTGTAAAGAACATCCGGGATTAGGAGAAGCGATAATATCAGCACCTGTATTTAATAAATTGCGCACTTTTTGCTCTCCCAATTCATTAGCGACATCAGGCTGTAGTAAATTATAAACTCCTGCACTTCCACAACATAAGGCATTGTCTAAAGGCTCTTTTAACTCTAAATTAGGAATTTGTTGTAACAGTTGTCGAGGTTGTAAACTAATTTTTTGCCCATGTAATAGATGACAAGCATCATGATAAACTACTTTAATTTTATGATCGCTAATGGCAGATAATGGGGTGTTTAAGCCAATTTCTGCTAAAAATTCCTGTATATCTTTGACTTTACCGACAAAATCTTTTGCTTTCGCTAAATAGCCCGAATCATCGGCTAAAATATGATGATATTCTTTAAGAGTATGACCACAACCAGCCGCATTAATAACAATATAATCTACCCCCGTATCAGCAAAACTATCAATCATTTGACGGGCGAGATTTTGAGCTTGATTTTCTTGCCCTTGATGAGTGGGTAAAGCTGCACAACACCCTTGACTTTTAGGAATTACTACTTCACAACCATTAGCGGTTAAAACCCTTACCGTAGCTTCATTTACCGAATCAAAAAATAATCTTTGCACACACCCTAAAATCATCCCTACTCGATACCTTTTTTCACCTTTAGCTGGAATAATGTAAGGATATTTTTTATTAATGGCTTTAAGATTAATACGAGGCAAAATTGACTCCATAGAAGCAAGGCGAGGAAAAAATTTCAGTAATCCTATTTTTCTGACGAGGGTTTGTAAACCTGATATTTGATAAAACCAAAGTAAGGGCAAAAAAATACTTAATCTTTCAGGATAGGGAAATAAATAAAAAATGAGACTACGCAGGAATTTTTCCCAGGGGTTACGAGGTTGATTTCTCTCTACTTGAGGTCTTACCGCCGCAATTAACTGGTCATATTGTACCCCTGAAGGGCAGGTACTCACACAGGCTAAACACCCTAAACAACTATCAAAATGTGGGGCTGTGCTATCATCTAAATTTGCTTCTCCTTTATTAATAGCATTTATTAAATAAATTCTTCCCCTTGGGGAATCCATTTCTTTGCCAATAACTCGATAACTAGGGCAAGTCGATAAACAAAAACCGCAATGTACACATTGATCAACTAAAGATTGTGGAGGAGGATTTTTAAAGTCAAAGCCTTTGAGATTAGTTTTTAAAGAATTGCTATTTTCGGAGATGATAGGAGTGTGCATAAATTTATAATTATCTATAACAATGATAGATTTTATGAAAATTAAGAAAAAATAATGCTCTTTCTAAGTTACCTTAATTGGGTGCATCCTCAAAACACTAAAACCCAGTGAATTGAGAAATATCCTCCAAATTTTTGCTTTAATTGAGGATGAAATTGACCATAAGTAAATCACAAATTGATTTATGATTTTTTTTCGATAATTTTCGATAATTTTCGATAATGTTCATTATATTAGATTCCAATATTGTTGTTAAGGCTTTCTTAGATGGTTTAACTAAATTTTCTGCTATTTCTTCTAAATATAACTCTAAAATTATTCGATCAAGATCTTCTGGATTGTTAAAAGAAGGTAATTTTTCCTTCTCCTGCTCATTATCTTGATCTTTTGTTGCTAGATTATGTCTATTACCAGTATCTTGATTACCAATATCTTGATTATCAATGAAGGGGTTAGTCATGTTAAGATTCTCTACATTAACCTGAAAACCACTGTTATGATTAGTAGAATCATCAATGGTAACAGGATCTATTTTCTTTTCATTTAGAGTATTATTTTGGTTAACATCATCAGTAATAACTTGAGATAATGGAGTTGTAACAACACTAAAATTTTCAGTCTTGTTCTCTTGAGACAATTTCTTTAATTTTTTATCTTCTTTATATTCATATACTAAATTTTCGACATGAGGTAAATGAATTTTGCCCGTTTTTCTGCTGTCATTTTGATATAAATTAAGAATTAAGATGTCCATAGCTATCTCCGTCATAATCAACCTCCAAAGTTTTTTCTAAATTTTCGATAATAGGATCACAATTCGGTAAAATAATTTCTGCTTCTAAGGTATTATCATCAGTGGCATTAAGTTTTTGTGATGCCATTAATGATCGTCTGATATTATTAAAATAATCGTTAATTTTTCCTTGAAGTTCTTGATCATAAGATAACTGTACATCTTCACTAGAAGCATGACGTAAAGCCATTAGACAAGAAGCAATACTGGTAATTAGGGAAATACCAAATACAAATAAAGAAAGTCCTAATTCTGTCCATTTACTGCTAAATAATTTACTGTAAACTTCTTGTGTTGCTAAACCTACTAACATGGGAGAAGATTTCATTTCCCCATTATCGTTAAAGTGTTGTTGATAGGCAGTTATGGCATTAGATTTTAAAAATTGTACATCAGAACCGGTATCAACTCTAGCAGTTAATAAAGATTGATAGTCATTAAAGGCTTTTTCATACTTGAGATTATTTTCATCTTGGATACGGGTAACTTGACGACAAATAGGCAATTGTTGAAAAGGTGTTTTTTCCCAATTTTTATTTCTTTCATCATGAAGTCCGTATAGTTTCACAAAAAAACTATCCCAAAGAGGATTACTGCGAGACAAACTATTTAATTTGGCTTCTCCAGCCTCACATTTTTGTTGTATGGCTTGATAACTAGGATCATTAATAGTAGCTAAATCTTTGACTTTTTGTTCTTTTTTCGCTAAATATTCATTGGTGATGGTAGTAGCATAAATACCATCTAATTTAGAGCGATTATTTAGAGCGATTATTGATTAATTCGATACCAATTCCACTAGCGGCAGTTTGTATAATATTTAGAGTAACTAAACCAAAAAATGCCCATTGTGACCAACTTTTATTACCAGGTTTGTTTCTAGCTACTGCACCCCCAAAAATATTACCGATACTAAGAATACCTCCTGTAATGCCCACTGCCGCACCTGAAGCTATGAGAAAACCCATATTTTGAAAACAGAAAAACAAAAATGGTAAATTAGGAAAAGCATTAATCCAGTTAGCCACTGTAATCGCACCAGCAGTATATTTCGAGTTTTTTTCTAAATCTTTAGTAACATAAACCTTACCATGTAAATCATCGGGGTTAACAATACATACATCAATTATTTTTTGTACTTTGCTTGAAATCTGCTTTTCTTCGGGGATGTACTTACCTTGTTGAATTAATTTCGCTTTCTCAAGTATATCTAGGCGAGTACTTTTAATATAGCCTATAGCTTCAGGAGGTTGATTTTCATCAAGATGTTGAAATTCTTTCATGGATAGTTTGTATTTGATCAGGTTAGTGTAAAATTACATGATATGATGGTTATTTTCTCAGGAAAATTGCCTTACTAATATATCAGTTTCGTTTTCTGATTTTATGCAATATTTTCAAATATTTTTTTTATTTACTATCGTATTTTATTAGGTTTTATATCCATTGACAGATAAAAAACTTTAAATATTATTCAAGATAACTCTTATGATTCATAATTTTTCAAATATTTTTAAGTTGGTGGCAATAACAAAATTTCCCTATGCAAAATTAATGATCATTATCAAT
Source organism: Geminocystis sp. GBBB08 (assembly GCF_016743215.1). Taxonomy (GTDB): domain Bacteria; phylum Cyanobacteriota; class Cyanobacteriia; order Cyanobacteriales; family Cyanobacteriaceae; genus Geminocystis. The sequence continues at coordinate 2,459 of NZ_VRZC01000166.1, read as the reverse complement.
TATTATATATACATAAATATAATTAAATTTTATTTTTTATGATTAGTTATTTTCAAGGTATTATTAATAATATTATTCTTAACAATAATCGCAATATTTTAATATTAGAAGTAAATAATATCGGCTATGAAATTCAAATTCCAAGTCGTTTTGCTCGACAATTAGATATTAATTCTGATGTGCAAATTTTAGTTTTTACCCACTTTCAAGTAAGAGATGATCAACATATTCTTTACGGTTTTTCTACTGCTGCCGAAAGAGATTTATTTCGCCAATTAACTGCTATTTCTGGTATTGGTTCACAATCTGCCATCGCCTTAATTGATACATTAGGATTAGAAGACTTAGTACAAGCCATTGTAACAGGAAACATTCGTTTATTAACAAAAACTCCCGGAGTTGGACAAAAAACCGCCGAAAGAATCGCTTTAGAATTGAAAACAAAATTGGCACAGTGGCGCATTTCTGCTGGGATTATTTTAAATACTACTAACGTCTTACCTAATGCTGAAATTATGGCGGATTTAGAAATGACTTTATTGGCGTTAGGTTATACCAATAACGAAATACAACAAGCAATTTCTGTCATTAGTCAAGACAATTTATTACAAAAAAATCCTCATGTTGAGGAGTGGATTAGAAGTGCGATCGCATTTTTATCATTAAATGTTTAATAACTGATAGCAATTTCTTTACAAAAATCAACAGTTTTAATCTTAATTCCTTAGGGATAAGAGTAAAGGCGATTACTCCCATCACTTTCATTAGCAATATTTTTGGTTAAAGGTGAAGATAACCGTATTAGCACTCAGACACCAAGAGCGCTAAATTGATGTATGGTGAATAAATAAATTAGAAATCTATATGTCTAAAATCGTATCATTTAAGGAAGAATCCAGAAGATCTTTAGAACAAGGTGTTAATGCTTTAGCTAATGCTGTTAAAGTAACTTTAGGTCCTAAAGGTAGAAATGTTTTATTAGAAAGAAAATTCGGTGCTCCGGAAATCGTTAAAGACGGCATCAGCGTTGCCAAAGAAGTTGAGTTAGAAAATCCGTTACAAAATGTTGGTGCAAGATTAGTCAGAGAAGTTGCCTCTAAAACCAAAGACATCGCCGGAGACGGTACAACTACCGCTACTGTCATCGCCCAAGCTATGGTTCATGAAGGCTTGAAAAACGTTACCGCCGGGGCAAATCCTGTGGCGTTACGTCGTGGTATCGACAAGGCAATTAGTTTTTTAATCAAAGAAATTGAAGCTGTAGCACAACCAGTTCAAGGTGACGCTATTAGTCAAGTTGCCACCGTTTCAGCAGGTAATGATGAAGAAATCGGCGAAATGATTGCCACTGCCATGGATAAAGTAACCAAAGATGGTGTTATTACCGTTGAAGAATCTAAATCTTTAGCTACTGAATTAGAAGTAGTAGAAGGGATGCAGATCCATCGTGGTTATGTTTCCCCTTACTTTATCACTGATCAAGAAAAGCAGATCGTTGAATTTGACAATCCTTTAATTCTCATCACAGATCAAAAAATTAGTGCCATTGCAGACTTAGTGCCTGTATTAGAAAATGTAGCACGTTCAGCTCGTCCTTTACTAATCATCGCTGAAGATGTTGATGGTGAAGCCTTAGCTACTCTTGTGGTTAATAAAGCCAGAGGTGTCTTAAATGTAGCCGCCATCAAAGCTCCTAGTTTTGGCGATCGCCGTAAAGCGGCCTTAGAAGATATTGCCATTTTAACGGGTGGAAGAGTAATTTCTGAAGACATTGGTTTAAGCCTTGATACCGTTACTTTAGATTATTTAGGTAAAGCCCATAAAATTACTATCGAAAAAGATAATACTATCATTGTGGCCGATGGTGGTAATAAATCCGATATAGATAAAAGAGTTGCTCAAATTCGTAAACAATTAGCGGAAACTGATTCTGATTACGACTCCGAAAAATTGAAAGAGCGTATTGCAAAATTAGCCGGTGGTGTTGCAGTTATTAAAGTAGGTGCAGCTACTGAAACCGAATTAAAAGAGCGTAAATTGCGTATTGAAGATGCTTTAAATGCCACTAAGGCAGCTGTAGAAGAAGGAATTGTCGCCGGTGGTGGTTCAACCTTAATTCACTTAGCTAGTAAAGTAGAAACCTTCAAAAATACTTTAACCATTGACGAAGAAAAAATTGGTGCTCAAATAGTTATCAAAGCTATCGAAGCACCCTTACGTCAAATCGCTAATAATGCGGGGGTAGAAGGATCTGTTATCATCGAAGGAGTCAGAGAATCTGCTATCAATATCGGTTATAATGCCTTAACAGGTGAATATCAAGATTTGATCGCCGCAGGAATTATTGATCCAGTAAAAGTAGTACGTTCTTCTTTACAAAATGCCGCATCTATTGCTGGAATGATTTTAACTACTGAAGCACTTGTTGTCGAAAAACCCGAACCTCAAGCCCCAGCAAT
>NZ_VRZC01000165.1 GCF_016743215.1 Geminocystis sp. GBBB08 | reverse complement strand
AAAAGTTTTTTGAACTCCGGGTAAGGGCGGTACTGGTGTATTAAATAATTGTGAAAATGTAGCGATCGCTGTTAATGATTTTGAGGGTATTTTAAAGTTAATCGAAGAAAAAGGGATTGATTTAGTCGTAGTTGGTCCGGAATTACCGTTATCCGAAGGAATTACGGATTATTTACAAGATTATCATATTAAAGTTTTTGGACCAAATAAAGCGGGGGCGACTATCGAAGCCAGTAAATCTTGGGCAAAGGATTTGATGATAGCTGGGGGTATTCCTACGGCAAAATCAGCGACTTTTACCGATCAAGAAGGGGCAAAAAATTATATCCTCCAAGAAGGAGCACCTATTGTTGTCAAAGCTGATGGATTGGCTGCTGGAAAAGGGGTTATGGTTACAATGACTCAGGAAGAGGCTTTAAACGCTATTGAGGAACTTTTTGCCCAAAACTTTGGTAAAGTGGTCATAGAGGAGTTTTTAACGGGTCAAGAAGTATCAGTTTTAGCCTTGACAGATGGCTTAACAATTCGTCCTTTAATTCCTGCTCAAGATCATAAACAAATTGGGGAGGGTGACACTGGAGCAAATACAGGTGGTATGGGGGCTTACGCTCCAACTCCTTTGATTGATCATAAATTAAGCGATCGCATTACTAAAGAAATTTTAGAGCCAACATTAAAAGAGCTACAAAAACGAGGCATTGATTATCGGGGAGTTTTATATGCGGGATTGATGATTACTCCCGAAGGCGATCCAAAAACTTTGGAGTTTAACTGTCGTTTTGGTGATCCTGAAACTCAAGCAGTGTTATCCATGTTAAAAACTCCTTTAGTTGATGTATTATTAGCTTGTACTCAACAAAAATTAGCTGATTTACCACCCTTGGAATGGTACGAAGGTACTGCGGTTTGTGTGGTTATTGCTGCTGGTGGTTATCCTAACAGTTACGAAAAAGGGAAGATAATTACGGGTATTGCTGAAGCCCAAACAGAGGGTATAACAGTATTTCATGCGGGTACTAAATTAGTCGATAAAACTATTCTTACCGATGGTGGTAGGGTTTTAGGGGTGACAAGTCGTGCTGTTGATTTTCAAAGTGCGATCGCCTCTGTTTATCAGGCAGTAGAAAAAATTAAGTTTGAGGATATGTATTATCGCCGAGACATTGGACATCGAATATCATAAGTAATAAGAAGATAAGGAGAGGGAGATGAATTGGAAAGTAGGAGGTTTTCATTCTCCCATAAAAATTCTTTTATGTTGGGTTTAGGGTATTGGGGAGATTTTTTCTAATCATAAAAACCAATTATTAAGAAAAAAACTCCCATGGCCTTTTAGGAGAGAGTTTTTTTCTTAAAAAATCAACAATTATCAAAAAATGGTAAAAATGAAAAAAAAGAAATCTTTATTAATAGCTAGAAAAAAAGGCAACAAATTTGTTGAATTAGGACAAGTATTTTTTCATAGAGGAGATATTTATCATTTTTTGTTAACCATTACATGGCTTCAATTTTTTGGATTAATTACCCTCACATATTTAATCCTAAATATCATATTTGCTTTTGCTTATTTAGCAAGGGATAATATTATTGAAAATGCTCGTCCTAATTCTTTAATCGATGCTTTTTTCTTCAGTATTCAAACTATGGCAACTATTGGCTATGGTGCAATGTATCCAAAAACCTTATATGCTCATATTTTAGTAGGGTTAGAAGTTTTAATTGGATTGTTAGGAATTGCTTTAGCTACCGGGTTAATGTTTGCTAGATTTTCTCGCCCAACGGCTAGGGTTTTATTTAGTAATGTAGCAGTTATTTCCAAATATAATAACCAGCCAACTTTAATGTTTAGACTTGCCAATTTACGAAATAATTGGATTATGGAAGCACAAGTAAGAGTTAGCTTATTATTACCTGAAGAAACTACCTCAGAAGGATATAAAATGCGTCGTCTTTATGATTTACCTTTAGTGAGAAATCAAAGCCCTTTTTTAGCATTAACATGGGTGGTAATGCACTCCATTGATGAGAATAGCTATTTATTTTCTCTTGATGAAGAAAGTTTTTTAGCAGGAGAATATCAACTTTTTATTGCCTTAACGGGATTAGATGCCACCCTTTCTCAAACAATTTATGCCCGTCATATTTACGATGCTTCTGATATTAAATGGAATTATCGATTTATAGATGTAGTTCACACTAACCCTGATGGTACTAGATACCTTGAATATGATAAGTTCCATGATATAACACCTATTTAACGCAAGTCAAAGATAGTCTATTATTAGTTTCGCTTCATATTTAAAAATTGGGTTAATTCAGGGCGAAATATTAGTTTAACTTGTCCTGTCGGTCCATTTCTGTGTTTTGCGATAATTATTTCTGCTACACCTTGATCTACTGTATCTGGATGGTAATATTCATCACGATATAACATCATTACTAAATCCGCATCTTGCTCTATACTATTATGTACTACAAAGTTGTTGCTTAAAAAATTCATAAAAGTAGGTACTGTCAAATCATATACTTTTTCTTCCCCAACAAGCTGGATAGTTTTAATTTTATCCCAATAAATATTACTATTGGCGAATGTAGCGATCGCTTCTGACTCTAAAATATTTGCGATATAATTAGCTCGATATCGGGTAATATCTCTATTATAAGAACTAAAAGGACAATAACGACTACCAATAATTTGTCTCAATTGACTATCACTAATGCCTAATTTTTCCTTAATTTTAACTATTTCATCATCCCAAAGTTGACGGGGAATTAAATCTCGATTAGACTTTGCTTTTCCTGATGCCGATAAATATAATTCAATTTCTGCAAGACTTTCTTGTTTATAAATACCCACTGCACCAATTATATTAACAAAATTTTCTAAATCTTGTTTGCCAGTAACCCATACCTGAATTTGATCTCTTCCTTTATTGCCTTGTAATACAATTCTTAATACTGCATTAATACCTAAACGTAACAATAAAGTTTGTACACCTCTAGATAATTTTTCACTACTAGAAGCATAATAAATACTAGGATAGTGGGAGTTATTTTTACTGGTGCGAATACAACCATCTGTACACCAAAGATGACGTAAAAAGATGGCGATCGCATTTACTGGTTGTTGAAAGACGAGAGAGGGGATATACTTTTCATGAGATCGTAAACCAAAAATACCCAAGTTTTCTAACCATTTAGTGACGGGATTTTTGACACCGTGAGTTAAGGGATAACTAGCGGATAAATAGACTTGATACCATTGTCTTTCTTGTTTAATTTTGGGATTGATTTGATCTTTAAATACTTTTGTCGCCAAATCTGAGACTATCTCTGCTAAATCTAGTTCACGGGTGGTATATTGAATACTATGACGAGGTAAAGTGCAACCATCGCCGATTAAATGCCCTAATAATGCTAACTCATCATCTCCCATAGTTTGTAATGGGGGGGAAGGAAGATAACGGGGTAACGCAAGGCGATCGCCAACTTGTAACTGATCTAATCTCATCCAACCGTCAAACCGCAAAAATTGATGATTTGCCGTAGCTTTAATGGTACGTCCTAACTCTGTTGTCAAACAATATACAGGTTTTATACCCGTACAAAAAGCATTACTTACCAAAGCTCGTTCTATTTTCATGGTATCAGGATTAAGAGCCCATACTGCAAAACCGAATTTGCCTTCTAATTCTTGAATTGGGATTTCTTCTCCGGTATCTGCCATTGTTACCAAAGAATCACCGCTTAAACAACCTGACTCACGCAAGTCAGATAACATAGGACGTTTATTGGTTCGTTGTTCTACCGCACGACTAAGCTGAGATAATGCAATGATAGGGGCATTAATTTCTCGTGCTAAACTTTTAAGAGATCTAGTAATTCTTGACAATTCCTGAACACGATTATCACTACTACCCTGCATCAATTGTAAATAATCGATTAAAACTAAGCCTAATTTTCCCTTTTTTTCTGCCTGTAAACGACGAACTTCCGAACGCATTTGCATTACGGTTAAATTACCAGAATCATCAATATAAATAGGTAACTCTGATAACTTACCCATAGCCGTCATTAAAGGTTCCATTTCTTGTTCTGTGACTCTACCAGTTCTTAAGCGACTACTTTCTAGTTTTCCTTCAGCAGAAAGCAAACGCATTGCTAATTGTTCTCGGGACATTTCTAAGCTAAAAATAGCCACAGCTAAATCATGTTCTTTAGCGATATTAGCAGCAATATTTAAAGCAAAACTGGTTTTTCCCATAGCAGGACGGCCAGCAATTATAATTAAATCAGATCGATGAAAACCACCGCCCATTAAAGCATCTAAATCATAAAAATCACTACTAATACCGGGTAAAGCTAATTTTTCTTGAAAGTTTTGAATTTCAGTAAAAGTATCAATTAAAGTATCGGAAATAGGTACTAATCCTTGTTGAATTCTTGCTTGAGTAAGTTTAAATATTTTTTGTTCAGCTTCATCTAAAACTTGATCTAAATCTTTAGTCGTATCATAACCTAATTCACTAATTTCTTTAGCTGTACTAATTAATAATCTTCTGATATATTTATCAGTAATTAAAGGCACATAACGATCAATATTAGCCGAAGAAACGGTACGATCTAGTAAACTAACTATCTTAGGAGTACCACCAATTTTATCTAATAAACTATGATCATTTAACCATGTTGTCACTGTCATCAAATCCACTGGTTGCCCTTGAAAATATAAAATTCGGGCTGCTTCATAAATTTGACGATGGGCATTGACATAAAAGGCTTCAGGTGGTAAAATATCAATAATTTTCCCCATGGCATTAGAATCAAATAAAATCCCCCCCAAAATAATCTCTTCGGCTTCTATATTCTGAGGAGGCAAAGAAGTTGGTCCTAAATCTGGGGTAAAATCATTCATTATGGATGTTTAAGAGGAAAAACTAACAATCTTAATAGACATCTCCAAAATATAATAACCCGAAATTGGTATAATTTTTTTAATTTTTAGATACACTGAGATCGGTAATATAGTAAATATATGTTAATTATTCATTGTTAATTATTCACAATTAATAATTGTCATCATGCCTTTATCTCGTATAATTACCATTGTTGTCGGCTTAAGTGTTATCTTCGGATTAATGCTATGGTTAATTAGTGCTTTATCTCGACTTTACAGCGAAATTGCATGGAATAGCCCATTTTTAGCTAATTTTCTCGTTTTTATTCTTATTGTCTTACTCATTTGCTTTATTGCTATCTTTATCTACTATTTAGGGATTATTCCTAATAAATCAGGAGGTAAAGGTAAACGCCGTAAAAATTTACCTGCCTTACCCGCCGAAAAAAATCAAATTGCCTCTAAAACTATTCAAGCCGTTAAAAAGCAAGTTGCCCAAATTCAAGATGAAGTAACCCAAAAAGCCTTACTCGCTAAATCTCAACAAATCGAAGCTAATTTAACTAACGGTATTCTTAAAGTTGCTGTTTTTGGCACCGGCAGTGCGGGTAAAACTTCCCTAGTTAATGCCTTAATTGGAGAAATGGTAGGTAATGTTAACGCAAGTATAGGAACGACAAAAGAAGGGGTGACTTATAGTCTAAAACTTCCCCAAGCTAATCGAGAAATTTTGATTACCGATACCCCCGGCATTTTAGAAATGGGGGCACCTGGTGAAATTAGAGAACAATTAGCACGACAATTAGCTACAGAAGCAGATTTATTACTTTTTGTCTGTGATAATGATTTACGAGCTTCAGAATTTACACCTTTAGAAGCTTTGGCTAGTATTGGGAAGCGATCACTGTTAATATTTAACAAAATAGATTTATATTCGGAAGAGGAACAAGAAATAATTACCACTAATCTCCAAGAAAGAGTTAAAAATTTTATTGCCCATGTTGATGTCTTAAAAGCCTGTGCTAATCCTCAACCCGTGCAATTTTCCGAGGATGAAATGATACAACCAGATATAGAAATAACCTCAGTAATTAAACGTTTAGCGGCTATTTGTCGTGCAGAAGGAGATGACTTATTAGCTGATAACATTCTTTTACAATCCCAACGATTAGGGGAGGAAGCGAGAAAATTAATTAGTCAACAACGTAGCCGAGAAGCCGATAAAATTATTATGCGCTATCAGTGGATTGGTGCTGGAGTTATTGCTTGTACACCCCTTCCTGTGGTAGATATGTTAGCAACGGCAGCAGTAAATGCACAAATGGTGGTAGAAATTGGGCAAGTTTACGGTTGCGAGTTAAACAATGATACGGGAAAAGATTTAGCCTTATCTTTAGGTAAAACTTTAGTTAGTTTGGGAGTAGTAAAAGGTGCAGTGGAGTTAATCGCAAAAGCACTGCAATTTACCGCAGCGACTTATGTTGTAGGTAAAGTTATTCAAGGTATTAGTGCCGCCTATTTAACTAGAATTGCTGGTAAAAGTTTTGTTGAATATTTTAGTCATGATCAAGATTGGGGTGACGGTGGCATAACAGAAGTAGTGCAAAGACAATTTAAGTTAAGTCGTAAAGATGAGTTTGTGAAGGTTTTTGTGCAAGATGCGATTACTAAAGTAATTGAACCCATCAAAGACACCCTTGACAGTAATTTTAATCATCAGGAAGAGGAAGAAAGTAACGATATTTATTTTGATGAAGGTGATGAATGGGGTAATCCTAAATCTAAAGATGAATGGTAATCATGAGTAATTAGTAATGAGTTTTTATTCTTTTAAAATAAACGATTAAGCATATATGTTTTTACAGAGATTTTACCTTCTTCTAGTTGTTCAATTCTTTGTTTTTGATGCACTACAAAATTTTTAACTCCTTGAGGAGTCAAATCCCATTCTTCAATGGTGTAAAAATTCGTTTTCAGTAGTTGCTCTTGTTCCATGTCTCTAAACTACCATATTTTGTTACCCTCTGAACGCTTACAAAGGTTTTAGGTTTTAGAATGAATCTGATATTTTATTATACCTAACACCTGATGCCTAGCACTTTGTCTTAACCTATAATTTTATGTCGAACTGAGGTTTAATTTAGTTCAAGTTATTTAACTTTAAGTTCGATGGAAATTGAATTAATAATATAAAATATGGACAACAAGGTTTAAACTATAATGAAATAATTAATTACTATTAATATAATGACTAATAAACAGGAATTGTTGAATAGGATAACCTACAATCCTCAGCAATGTGGAGGAAAACCCTGTATTCGAGGAATGAGAATTAGAGTTAGTGATATTTTAGAGATGTTGGCTTTAAATATTGATTCTGCGGAAATTTTAGCAGATTTTCCTGATTTGGAATTGGAAGACATCCAAGCCTGTTTACTTTTTGCTTTACAATACACCAATATTCCACGACTAACGGCATGAAATTTTGGATTGATGCCCAATTACCACCACAATTGTCACACTGGTTAACAAATACTTTTTCCTTAGAGGCTTTTTCTTTAAAAGATTTGGGTTTAAGGGATGCTTGCTGAGGATAGAGAAATTTTTACACGAGCAAAAGTTGAAGGAGTTATTATCATTACTAAAGATAGAGATTTTCTGGAGTTAGTTAATCGTTTTGATTCTCCTCCTCAAATCCTTTGGGTAACTTGTGGTAATGTTACTAATCGCAATTTAAAAATCATATTCACTCAAACTTTTGTTGATGCTTTAGCACTTTTACAACAAGGAGAAAAAATTGTAGAAATTACTGATTAATGTAATTTTATTTGATAAATTTTCATTAAAAAATGATTTTTTTACTAAGCTATCGACTCTACCAATTAAAATATAGGTAGCTATCATTTACCATTAAAGCAAAAAAAAGAAATGTCGATCGCCACTATTAACCCCCTCAACGGAAAAACACTACAAACATTTACACCTTTTTCCCATAACGAAATCGAAAATAAACTAAGTTTAGCTATATCAGCCTTTAAAGATTATCGCCTCACATCCTTTCAATTTCGGGGGCAAAGGTTACTTAAGGTAGCAGAAATTTTAGAAGAAAATCGAGAAAAATATGCACAGTTGATGACGATAGAAATGGGAAAACCAATTAAACAAGCTATCACTGAAATTAATAAATGTGCCTCTGTTTGTCACTTTTATGCAGAAAATGCCCAGGAGTTTCTTACCCCTAAATATATCGAAACTGATGCTAGTCAAAGTTATGTTACTTATCAACCTTTAGGTGCAATTTTAGCGGTGATGCCTTGGAATTTTCCTTTTTGGCAAGTATTTCGTTTTCTTTCACCTGCTTTAATGGCAGGAAATGTGGGATTACTCAAACACGCTTCTAATGTGCCTCAATCAGCTTTAGCTATCGAATCTATTTTATTATCTGCGGGTTTTCCTGAAGGGGTTTTTCAAACA
>NZ_VRZC01000164.1 GCF_016743215.1 Geminocystis sp. GBBB08 | reverse complement strand
CTGATGATTAGGTCATAACTCTAGTATTTTATTCAGGGAGTCAAAAGGTGGATTTATCAAATAAAAATACGGCAAAAAACCTAGAAGCTGCTTTCGGCGGTGAATCAATGGCAAATCGTAAATATTTATTTTTTGCAGAAGTAGCTAAAGAGCTAGGTTTTAAGGATTTGTCAAAGTTATTTAAAGCAACGGCGAATCAAGAAACTGAACACGCTTTTGCTCATTTTCGTCTTATTCATCCGGAATTAGTTGTCACTGATGCTAGTAAATTGAGTGAAGAAGAAAAGAAAAAAATTGTTTCTCGTTGTTTAGAATTGGCAATTGAAGGTGAAACTTACGAATATACAACCATGTATCCTGAATTTGCCCAACAAGCTCAAATTGATAGAGATGAAACTGCACAAGCTGAATTTGAAGAACAACAAGCTGAATCTAAAGAACACGCTAGTATTTTCCGTAAAGCAGCTCAAAATTTCGGGTTTTTAAGTAGCATTGAAAATCACCACGCTAATCAATATACTGAAGCATTAGAAAGTTTAGACGGTAAAGAAGCACCAGTGAAAGCAGTTAGTGATGATCCTCAAACTCGTAAATGGATTTGTCGTCAATGTTCGATGATTTATGATCCTGTAGTAGGAGATCCAGACTCTGGAATTGTTGCTGGTACTATCTTTGAGGATATTCCTGAAGATTGGCATTGTCCTATTTGTGGCGCACAGAAAAAACTTTTTGTACCTTACAAAGAGTAGGGAATTAGGAATTAGGAATTAGGAATTAGGAATTACAGGAAAGATGCTTATCTTACAATTACTAATTAATTATTACTTCTTCTGTTCTCCTCTTCCCCTCTTCTCTTTATTGTTCTAATTTTTATCAATCTTTAACAAGTTATTCCCTTCAAAACTATAAATAATGATTCTTTCTACTGAATATCAACAACGCCGTCAAAAATTGATGAAGACTATCGGCAAAGGTGTCGCTATTTTTCGTAGTGCACCTCAATCCGTAATGCACAATGATGTTGAATACGTTTATCGTCAAGAGAGTGATTTTTATTACTTAACAGGTTTTAATGAGTCAGAAGCCGTAGTAGTTTTCGCTCCTAACCACAAAGAACATCAATTCATACTTTTTGTAGAGCCTAAAGATTTAACTAAAGAAATTTGGACAGGTTATCGTATCGGAGTTGAGGATGCAAAAATTGTTTATGGTGCTGATATTGTCTATCCTATCAATGAATTAGATGAAAAATTACCTGAATATTTAGTTACCGGCGATCGCATTTACTATCAGTTAGGTAGAGATTTATATTTTAATGAGAAAATTATCAGTCATTGGCAAAAATTGATTGCGAGTTATCCGAAAAGAGGTAGTGGGCCTGTCGCTTTAGAAGATTCTAATTTTGTTTTACATCCCTTACGATTAGTCAAAAGTGAAGCCGAAATTGCCATGTTGAGAAAAGCAACGGAAATTTCCGTTAAGGCACATCAACGAGCGAGAGAATTTGTGCAACCTGGACGTTATGAGTATGAAGTACAAGCAGAAATAGAGCATACCTTTAGACTTTTAGGAGGTGATGGTATGGCTTATCCTTCCATCGTGGCATCAGGAGAAAATTCTTGCATTTTACACTATATTGACAATAACCGCAGAATGGAAGCCGGAGATTTGTTATTAATTGATGCAGGTTGTTGCTATGGCTATTATAACGGTGATATTACCCGTACTTTTCCCGTAAATGGTGAATTTACCCCTCAACAAAAAGACATCTATCAATTGGTATTGTCAGCACAATTACAAGCCATTGAGCAAGTAAAACCGGGTAACACCTATAATCAATTTCACGATAAAGCTGTAGAGGGGTTAGTAGAAGGTTTAAAAGAATTAAAATTACTCGAAGGGGATAGTAAAGAGATTATTGAGGGTAAAAAATATGAACCTTTTTATATGCACCGTACTGGCCATTGGTTAGGTTTGGATGTTCATGACGCTGGTAGTTATAAAAAAGATAGCGAAAATTGGGCTACTTTTCAAGTGGGTAATGTAGTAACCGTCGAACCAGGTATTTACATTTCACCTTATATTAAACCAGTAGAAGGACAACCAGAAATCCCTGATTACTGGAAAGGAATTGGGGTAAGAATTGAAGATGATGTCTTAGTTACCGAATCTGGCAATGAAGTTTTAACCATCGGTATTGAGAAATAATGAATAGTGAAAAATAGGTTTGGTAGCTATATTGTGTGGTTATCACTATCATTAGTTAAACTTCCATTGAGAAAAGTTAGATTATAGTAAAGTCAGGTTATTTTTCAATATGGAGTATATTAACCACTATGGAAAGCAATACTATATTTAATCTTATTCAACAAAGTTTTAGAACTGCCGTTGGTGCTACTGCGTCTGTGGTAGAAACTCTCCAAGACAATCAAAAACGTAGCCAAATTTTCTCAGATTTCAATAGGGAATGGCAACAAAAATCTCAAGAATGGGCTGAAAAAGGCACAATCACTGAACAAGAAGCTCGAAAAATTATCGAACAATTTTTTAAAGGCTATACCAGTAAAACTAGTAATTCTGATGAAGAGACTGGAGTTAAGTCTGAAGATAACCAAAGTAATGGTATCCAAGAACTTACCAGAGAAATTGTTGCTTTAAGAGAAGAAATACAAAAACTTAATGTATCGTAATTTGTATCAAAGATCAAGGGGTGAATAGTCAACCCCTACATTTTTGTTTCTACAATCACTAATCATTATCCCAGTTTTCGACCCCCAATAAATCACCTATACGATCACGTAAAAGAAAATCTTTTTCTTCTAATTGTTTTTCTACAGATAACCATTCTCTAGGGGGAATATAGTTGGCAAGACTATAAATCGGTTGATGACGGCTAATACTACCCCTTTCTAATAAAGCTCTAATTTCGTCACGGATAAAATCAAGGGTATAACGGTAAGAATAAGTGGAAGGTAAGGTATAAGTAGTCATAAGTAAGTGATAAATCAAATTAAGATACATGAAAAAATAAATCTTTCAGTTAAATTCTATACCGTTTCTTTAAGAAGTCGCAACAAATTCTTGACAAATATTCGATAATGGTATCCTTTGATACCGAATAAGTAATGGTTGATGGGTATATATTGTTCAACCACCCCATCCATCACTAAGCAAAACTAGGTTTAAATAATAAATAAATACCAATTAATACGCCGAAAACGTTTGGTATCCATGCCGCCATAAAAGGTGAAATAAGCCCAATTAATCCTAGACTGCCAATAAAAAAACTAATGAAATAATACCCAAAAACGATCGCTACACATAAACCAAAACTTGTGGCTTTATTAGCAGTATTTGGTAAACTACCTAATGATGATCCTACTAAAGCAAATATGATACAAACAAAGGGAAAAGCAATTTTTTGGGCTGTACGAACTTGAAACATTAAGACATTTTTTTCATCTCCTAATAATCTTAATAATTTAATATATTCTTCTGATTGAATAATATTCATTTCATAAGGATCTCTACTTTTTAGAGCTAATTCTAAAGGAGTTTTTGATAAAGCAAATTGCATTTCTTTGAAAAAAGATTCTGTTGCAACTAAAGGATTTGTTTTGACATCATAAATGATTCCATTAAATAAATCCCATACCTGTTGTTGATTATTCCATGTGCCTTTTTCTGAAATAATAACTTTATTTAGTCCTTTTTTTTCTGTGTCTAAAATAGTTAAAGACCGCATATTTTCTCCGTCAAATCTTTGGGCGTAAAATAAAGTTTTTAATTGTTTATAATTATTGCCATTATCTGCTTTTACTTCTATATATTCAGGATAAAAAATATCTTTTCTTAATAAAAATTGCCTTTGTTCGTTTAGTTGTTCTACTAAAATTGTGGTAGCCTGATAATTAGCATTAGGAACAATCAATTCATTAAAGATAAAGGTTAACAATGTGATAATTAAACTTAAAATTAAAGCCGGAGTAACTAACCGAAAAAGACTAATGCCACAACTACGCAAAGCGATTAATTCACTATCTTTACTCAAACGGCTATAAGTAATTAAAGTGGTTAATAACACAGAAATAGGCAATCCATAAGCAATATATTCTGGAATTTTTAAGCAAAAAATTTGCACCGCAGAAATAAAAGCTAAATCGGAGTTGACAATTTTATAACTTAAATCTGAGATAGTGCCTATGGTTACTCCTAAAGCTGAGAAAATTCCCACACTAAAGAAAAAAGGAGTTATTAACTCTCTAACTAAATAGGCATCCATTATTGATAGTTTAAAATTCCGCATTAAAGTTAAAATGATAATTTTTATTTATCAAAGTTTGACTTACCTAAATCTGTTTTTCAATATATCATTAACTTTATTCTTAATTCCTGATTCTTAATTCCTGATTCCCAATTTCTCATCATCCAATGCAATTATTTCTCCATAAGCATTTAAGTTGATGAATTTTTGAGCTGCTTTTTGTATATCTTCCGTAGTTAAATTTCTGATTTTTTCGGCATATTCTAAAGCGGGAGTAATGCTTTTTACCTGTGAATAATAATAACCATATAAATTAGTGCGATCGCCCGGTTTTTCACTTTGGAAGATAAATTGATTAGCAACAATTTGGCATACCCGATTTAATTCTGCCTGAGTTACTCCATTAGTTTGAATTTCAGCCAAATGATTAAGAATAATATCTTTGACTAAAGGAATATTTTTTTGAGACAATTGTGCAGAAACAGAAAAAGCACCTTGTATTTGATGTGTCATATTATTGGCAGAAATACGAGTAACTAAATGGCGATTTTCTCTTAAATCTCGAAATAATCTGGATACTTTTCCTTGTCCTAAAATTACCGCTAAAACGTCTAAAGGTAAAGTTTCTGAGAAATTATTTAATCCAGGTACACGCCAAGTTAAAATTAAACGAGATTGTTGTAAAGATGTGTCGGTATATTCCTCCGTGATAATTTCCTTAAAAGGTGACTCTGGTTGATATTTTACTCTCTCTGGTTGTAAATTAATTTTCTCAATGCTTAAAGAATCAATTATGCTTTGTGTCAATTTTTCTACAGGTAAATTTCCCACCGCTACCACCGTCATTCCTGAAGGTTGATACCATGAATGATGAAAAGATTGCATCTGCTGATAAGTCAAATTTTCAATAATTTCCCTTGTCCCTAAAATGGGTCGATGATAAGGTAAATTAGGAAACACATTCTTCATCATCTTTTCGGATACTTTTCGACGGGGGTTATCGTGCGATCGCCGGATTTCTTCTAAAACTACCATTTTTTCTCTATCAAATTCAATGGAGGGTAAAAGAGGATTCAACACCAAATCTAACTGTAAAGGAAGAATATCCGCAAAATCTTGAGGGGCAGAGGTAAAATAAAAATGAGTATATTCCTGACTTGTCGCCGCATTAGTCACCGCACCTTTAGCTTCCAATAAACGTTCAAATTCTCCACTAGCTAATTTAGTACTACCTTTAAAGATCATATGTTCTAAAAAGTGAGCCATACCATTAATATTATCCGATTCTATGGCAGAGCCGACATTAAACCAGATATTAAGGTTAACAGCAGAAACGGGAATTTGTTCAGTAATAATAGTTAAACCATTCGGTAATTTAGTAATATTAGGACAATGAACGCCATTAGGTCTAACTAAAGTTGAAATCATAGCAGATTTTAGCTCGATGTTTAAGTTACAATCCCCATTGTATAGTAAAAAATAATAGGAATTTTGAACACCTTGATTCAAATACCTAATTTTTCAAGAGTAGAAAAGCGATTACCATAAAACTCATTAGCAAAATTTTCAATGTAAGTAAGATTTTCTTCTGGAGTTTCAATAATGTAGTAACGGATTTATCCGACATTTTCCTAGAATATAATCCATATCTATTAAATCACAAGGCTTTAAATACCACTTTTTGGTAGAATCGTGAAATATAGAAAAATATCATTATTATTATTTGCCTCCAACAGGAATTATAAAAAAATATAACATGACTGCAATTACCTCTCATCAAAAAGCCAAAGCCTTAAAACCCGGTAGTCGTCGCCCGGCGAAAGATTTGTGTAGTGAATGTGGGCTGTGTGATACTTATTATATCCATTATGTAAAAGAAGCCTGTGCTTTTATTAATCAACAAATCGCCCAATTAGAAGCGAATGCCCACGGGCGTAGTAGAGATTTAAACAATGAGTATGATGTTTATTTTGGTGTCCATCAGGATATGATGTCAGCAAAGAAAAAACAACCCATCGAAGGGGCTCAATGGACGGGTATAGTTAGTACTATCGCCTGTGAAATGTTAACTCAAGGGCTAGTAGAAGGGGTTGTATGCGTTCAAAGTAGCGAAAATGATCATTTTCAACCTAAACCCATTATTGCCACCACTACAGAAGAAATTTTAGGAGCAAGAGTAAACAAGCCTACCCTATCGCCTAATCTATCGGTTTTAGAGCAGATTGAACAATCAGGTATGAAACGATTATTAGTCATCGGTGTTGGCTGTCAAATTCAAGCCTTACGCGCGGTGGAAAAAAAATTAGGGCTTGAAAAACTCTATGTTTTAGGTACTCCTTGTGTTGATAATGTCACTCGTGCCGGGTTACAAAAATTTTTGGAAACTACCAGTAAATCTCCTGATACCGTTATTGCCTATGAATTTATGCAGGATTTTCGAGTACATTTTAAACATAAAGATGGTAGCGTCGAAAAAGTACCTTTCTTTGGCTTAAAAACCAACCAATTAAAAGATGTTTTTGCCCCTTCTTGTATGACTTGTTTTGATTATGTCAACTCTTTAGCAGATTTAGTTGTCGGTTATATGGGGGCACCTTTCGGTTGGCAGTGGATTGTGGTGCGTAACCAAACGGGTAAAGAGATGCTAAATTTAGTTAAAGATCAACTTGATACTCAACCTGTCATGTCAAAAGGCGATCGAAAACAAGCAGTACAAAATAGTATTCCCGCCTATGATAAAGGGGTAACATTACCTATGTGGGCGGCACAATTAATGGGTGTAGTAATTGAAAAAATTGGGCCTCAAGGATTGGAATATGCTCGTTTTTCCATAGATTCCCACTTTACTCGCAATTATCTCTATGTTAAGCGTAATTACCCTGAAAAACTAGCGGATCATGTACCTGATTATGGCAAAAAAATCATATCTCAGTATAAATTACCAGAATAAGAATGAAAAATCAAGGTTTTGAGGTTTTTTATATACACATAAAACATAAACTGTGGTAAAAAAATAAGGTTAAAAATACTAATTATGACTAGACAGATTTTAACAGGATTTGGTTTTTTTATTGGTATCAGTTATCCTTTTTTAGCTGTAAAATTTTTAGCCGAAAATAAAAAGTTATGGCAATATTTAATTATTCCTATAATTATTAACTTTGCTGTGGGAGTTACTACTTATATTTTATTATTAAAACCCAGTTTAAAACTATTTGATTCCATTACGAATGAACTAGTTATTGGGGCTGATAACGCTATTGATAAATTACCTGAATGGTCATTTTTTTTGATTTATATAATAATTTTTTTTACCACATTATTAAAAGTAACTTTATTCATTTTGTTATTAATAGTAATAGGTTTTATTATCACTCAATTTGGCTCAATCTTAGGATCACCTTGGTATGGTAAATTATCAGAACAATTAGAAATTTTACGCACTGGCAAACTAGAAATAATTGAGTTAAATATCTTTTCTGATATATTTAGAGCAATTTTATTTGAACTAAAAAAGTTATTCTTAATTATCATTCTCAGTTTACCCTTATTTTTATTTAACTTTATCCCTATGGTGGGAAATATAGTTTCTTTTCTGGGCAGTATCAGTTTAACAATGACGATTATTTGTTTAGATTTTTTTGATGCTACTTTAGAAAGAAAAAGATTAAGATTTAGAGAAAAATTAAAATTTGTTAGAAAAGGATTTCCAACAACCGCAGGTTTTGGTTTAATCTGTTTAACTTTAATGAGTATTCCTTTTCTTAATTTAATTACCATTCCCATTTGTGTTTGTGCTGGTACTTTATTAGTTTGTGATCAACTAGCCCTAAACTAATATCAATCGTAGCTTGAAATATAGCTACTTTTTTCGTTTTAATCCCGATTCCGAAGGGGTTTTAATATCAAGTTTGATTAAATAATTATAGTAAAATTTCTCGCAAAGAGAGCAAAGACGCAAAGTTTCATTATTAGTTATGGGAAGCTATAATCAGCCAAATAACTAGCACCCGTTAAATTAGCATCCGATAAATTATTATTATCTACA
This sequence comes from Geminocystis sp. GBBB08, assembly GCF_016743215.1. Classification (GTDB taxonomy): domain Bacteria; phylum Cyanobacteriota; class Cyanobacteriia; order Cyanobacteriales; family Cyanobacteriaceae; genus Geminocystis. The sequence goes on along the minus strand of NZ_VRZC01000164.1, from coordinate 92 downwards.
GAAATTAACGGGTGATGAATTTTTGTTTTAGTTGGTGGTTTTGGTAATTGCTACAATCTTGTGTAACAAAAGCTACTTATCTTACATCATAC
>NZ_VRZC01000163.1 GCF_016743215.1 Geminocystis sp. GBBB08 | reverse complement strand
ACTTAAGATTAGATTTAGTAGAAGCTATACTGGTAAATAAATTTCCACAATTAACCATCGAACAGATACAAAAAATGATTAATTTAAGAGAAGCCGACATCACTCAAACTCGTTTTTATCAACAAGTCTTAGAAATTGGTCGTACGGAGGGGTTACAAATTGGTCGTACAGAAGGCACACAACTAGGGGAAATAAATATGGTTATCCGTCTGTTAAATCGCCGTTGTGGTACTCTATCCGATGAATTACAAACAAAAGTTAGATCGCTCTCTATTCCTCAGTTAGAATCTTTAGGGGAAGCGTTGTTAGATTTTCAAGATATTTCCGACTTAGAAAATTGGTTAGAATCTAATAGCACTGAATCAGAGTCTTAATTACCTCATGAAAACTGATAAGTTATTTTATCGAATCTTTTTAAGTCAACCTTCTTTAATTTCCGAATTAATCCCCGAAATTCCTGAAGATTGTCAATTTGACTATAGTGCACCCGTGGTTAAAGAAAAAGAATTACGCCTTGATGGATTATCCCTCTTTTGTTATGTTCCGAGATAAAATAATAGAATAAAAAGAAAAATCGAACTTGGGAGGCATAAATAATAATGGATGTAGCAGAACAAGTTTGTAAACATTTACCCCGAACGCCAGAATCCACTATACCATTAGTGGATCAATATTGTGCCTACTATCAGGATTTATTTCCAGATGTGAGAAGTTATGAATATTTTAAGTTATTACATTTAGGAATAATCTCTAATCTTAAACGAAAATCATTACCAGAATTAGAAAAAGTACTGGGAGTATCATCACAATCCTTACACCATTTTCTTACATCATCACCTTGGTTATTATCCGAACTAGAACAAAGAAGATTAAATAAATTAGTGTCCATATTACAGGAAGAAAAAATAATTCTTGTAGTGGATGAAACAGGGGATAGAAAAAAAGGTAATAAAACAGACTATACAGCCCGACAATATTTAGGAAATGTGGGAAAAATAGCTCAAGGATTTGTCTAAGTTAATGTTTATGGTATTTATCAGAATATAACTTTTCCATTAATGACAAAAACATATAAACCAAAGTCGAGATTAAAAGTAGGAGATAAATATAAAACTAAAACAGAAATAACTGGACAAATGGTGAGACAATTAAAAGAATTAGGATTTAATATAGAATTAGTATTAGCAGATAGTTTATATGGTGAAAGTAGCACTTTTTTACAAGTATTAGAAGAGTTAAAACTAGAATATGTGGTGTCCATAAGAAGTAATCATGGGGTGTGGATGGCATCAAATCAAAGAGTGAGAGCAAATAAATGGTGTAAATTTATTCGTACATTTAGTGATGGGAAAACAGAAATAAGATACATAAGAGAAATAATTTATGGGAAAAAAAGAAAAATAACATACTGGGAAATGACCACAGATATAGAAAATTTACCGAAAAATTCAACCAGTTTTGTGATGACCAATTGTCAGGGAAATTTGAAAAAAAGATTAGGGGATTTGTACGGTCAAAGGACATGGGTAGAATATGGATTTAGGCAGTGTAAACAAGAATTAGGGTGGAAAGATTATCGTTTGACAAAAATAGAAAGTATTGAGAAATGGTGGGAGATAATAAATAGTGTTTACACCATGGTAAGTTGGCAAACAAAACCATTTAGAAAATTGCTATTTTCAGGGGAAGAAAAGAAAGAAGAAGAAGAAAAAATAGAAGAAAAAAACCAAATAAATACTTGGAAAAAAAGTTTAAAGAAAATAGTGAGGATGATTGAACCATTAATCTTATTTTGGTTAATAACACCATGGTTAAAAATAGTAAATTCATCAGGATTATTAAACGGATTGAATAATTTATTATCGATAGCTCACGATTCTAAATTATATTTTCCAACGGGATAATTGTTACTATTTTTTGATAATTGATTCGGAGTTTGACAAAAGAGGGTTAATCCCCGAAATTCCTGAAGATTGTCAATTCGATTATAGTGCACCCGTGGTTAAAGAAAAAGAGTTACGCCTTGATGGATTATTAACACCCTTGGAGGATGACGACAATTTGCCCTTAGTCTTTCTGGAGGCACAAATGCAGAAAGATACAGAATTTTACAGTCGTTATTTTGGGGGAATATTTATCTATATCCATCAGTATAAAGTTAAAAGAAATTGGCGAGGGTTATTGATTTTAAATGATCGAAATCAAGATTTAGGTAGTGAAATACCCTATCAATATTTACTTAATAATCAAGTGCAAAGATTATTTTTATCAGACTTATTAACAGCAGAAAATTTAAGTCCGAATTTGGCGTTATTGAAATTAATAGTAACTCCAGAAAATAAGGTAGTATCCGAAGCAAATAAAATCTTAGAAAGTGCAGAAAATAAAGAGGACTTTAACTTAAGATTAGATTTAGTAGAAGCTATACTGGTAAATAAATTTCCACAATTAACCATCGAACAGATACAAAAAATGATTAATTTAAGAGAAGCCGACATCACCCAAACTCGTTTTTATCAACAAGTTGTACAAATTACGGAAATAAATATGGTTATCCGTCTGTTAAATCGCCGTTGTGGTACTTTATCCGATGAATTACAAACAAAAGTTCGATCGCTCTCTATTCCTCAGTTAGAATCTTTAGGGGAAGCCTTGTTAGATTTTCAGAATATTTCCGATTTACAAAATTGGTTAATCAATCATAATTGAGTTAGTAGGTGGGATTAAATAAAGTCTAATCCTACATCCCAAAAAACCCTCGAACTCCATCACTAAAAGTGGCACTGCACGATCGCCTCTTCCATATTTCAAACGTCATCTAAAGATGACTACTACGAACAGGCAAATGTTAAGTTTTCGTGACCTTAGCGACAAAATTCACCAAAATTTTAAAAATTATGTTAGTCTTGCCGTAATAATTTTTCTTGTACTTCCATCCATCGATTATGAGTAATCAAGTTTTACCTCCAACTCTTGCCTCAGCCTTGAATTTAGTCAATTCCCAGTTATTCTCATTTACTGCCGATCCTCAATTTCATGAGAAACTAACCTTAGCCTTCGGTGAGGGTATCAACTCCGAATTTTATCGACCATTATGGGCTAATCCTAGTTTTAATCTGGGAAATATTGTAATTAAAAAAAAACAAATAGAGTTCTTGCTTTAGAGATTCACTACCAAAGTGACTTAAACGGTGCTAACGGTGCTTACAGTAAAGATACGAATATAATATACATTACCTCAGAATATCTACAACAATTATTCCCCCTTTCTCAAGGAAGGCTAGGGGGGATCAATCTCACTTTACAAGGAAAGCTAGGGGGGATCAATCCCACTTTACAAGGGAAGTTAGAGGGGATCAATCTCACTTTACAAGGGGGTTCGGTTGATGCACGTCTAAATGCGACTGATACTTCGAGGGATGAAGGGGAGTTGTTTTCCGATCTTGTTCGGGAAATTGAGTTAACACCTAGTCAGTTAGGGGCTATCAAGCAAGAAGACGATAAAGCCTCTGTTGTATTAAATAATCAGATTATTGCCATAGAACAAGCTACAGATGGTGATCCTCAACTAGAATTTGAGCAATCTCTTTCCAATATTATTCCTTCTCGATTAATTGATGGAAATGGTGATGGTCAACCAGAAGGAATTATATTTGGCTCTGATGGACGTACTCGTATAATTAATACTACTTCATTTCCTTTTAGTTCGGTGGGTCTTATAACCATAACAATGCCAAATGGTGGGACAATAACAGCTTCAGGTGCAATGATCTCTCCTTTTCATTTTTTGACAGCAGGTCATGTTATCACAGACGATACTCCTGATTCAACAGATGGAAATCAGCAACAGATTACAGACGGATTTATTGAAATCTCTCTTGGAGCAACTGGAGCTTTAAGGAATGGAATGCCAGCCAGTCAACCTTATGGCAGAGTGGGAACACAATGGTTGCGAACTTTTAATGGTTGGTTCAATGATCGAAATTTCGATTGGGATATTGGGTTAATTACACTAGATCGTAATGTAGGCGACCACACAGGGTGGTTTGGTTATGGCTGGAATAATAATTTTGCTGATAATACTTTAGTCAATAATGCTGGATATCCAGGGGATTTACGAGATAGTGACGGAGATGGTGTAAGTGATAACTTGGATATGATTTATCAGTCTGGACTTATAACAAGTACAACTACAAACTTATTACTAAGTACGGATTTAGATAATGTCCAAGGTAATAGTGGTGGCCCAGTTTGGGTTTATAATCCAGATACTTCTGCTCGGACAATTTATGGAGTAACGTCTTATTTTGAAAGAAGTGGTGCTCATAATGGATATTCACGAATTACACAAAGTAAATTTGATGCTATTAAAAGCTGGATTCAATTTGATATAGCTAATCGAAAACCTCAAGATAAACCAGATTTTGCAGATCATGATTACTGGTGGGGTTTTAACTCTTCTTCTTTTCGTAATAATAACACTAGCAATTCTATAAATGACGCTAGCAATTCTTTCGTAAATGTAAATGTCGGTGATTCTATTACTTTTAACGCCCGTATTCGTAATAATGGTACGGCAAGGGTTGATGGTGGATTATATTTAGTCGAACCAACTATCAATGTTTCCTTTTATGCCTCGTCAAACACAACAATTAGTAGTAGTGATCACAAAATTGGTGAAGCTAATATCTCTGCGATAGATCCCTTCACTCAAAGTTATGCTACTTTAAACACCAGTTTTCCAAATATTCCTGAAGGTGATTATCATGTGGGTTATACTTTTGGGTCGATAATGTCTGAATTTGACAATAATAATAATACGGGTATTATTGACGGAAGTATGATTACTGTCAAACATAAAAGAGATTTATCAGGTGCTTATTTTGAGGCAAAACCAGATTCTTTAAAGGCTGGGGACTCTTTTACGGTGGATTTTAAGGTCAAAAATACGGAAGTAGGATTTATAAATGGTTTTTGGGTAGATTTTTATCTTTCAACCAATTCTACCATAAGCATTTCTGACAAATTTTTAGGAGATTTTTGGGTTAGCAATTTGTCGGGAAATTCAACCACTACAACCTTAAGTAAAACTCTATTTTTGCCCAGTCTAAGTGATTCTTTTTGGAATGCTACTCTGGGTAATTACTATATCGGGATGATTGTTGATTCAACGAATTCAGTAACAGAAACTAATGAATCTAATAATAATAGTACTGGTTCATTATTAGATTATGATGACGTTCTCATAAGTGCAAAACCAACGATTTCTATTGTTGCAACGGATTCGGATGCAGCAGAAACAGATTCAGGTAGTTCCTCCAATACTGGTACGTTTACATTGACTCGGACTGGCAATACCAATAATCCTTTGACAGTTTTTTACTCCTTATTTGGTACTGCAACCAATGGCATTGATTATTCTCTGATTGATCAATTTAGTATTACTTTTCCTCCTAATAATAGCACAACTACAATAAATATTGCCCCCATTGACGACACTGATTTTGAAAGCCCAGAAACCATTAATATTGCTTTAAGTACTGATAGCAATTATATAGTGGGATTGGATGCTCAAGCTACCATTAATCTGGTAGATAATGACTTACCTCCCACAAATTTAGCGATCGCCCCTACCAATGCCAACCAAACAGAAGGAAATAGCGGTACAAAAGCCTTTACCTTCACCATCACTCGCAGTGTGAATACCACCGATGCTAATAATGTCAATTGGGCAGTGACAAGTTCAGGTGCTAACCCAGCTAATGGTGCTGATTTTGTGGGAGGAGTATTACCTACAGGTACAGTAAGTTTTGCCTCTGGGGAAACCAGTAAAGTAATTACAGTAAACGTTCAAGGTGACACCACTGTAGAACCAGATGAAAACTTTACCGTGACTCTTTCTAATGCTACCAATGGGGCAACCATTACCACCGCAACCGCTATCGGTACTATTCAAAATGATGATGTATCCGCAAATTTAGCGATCGCCCCTACCAATGCAGATCAAACAGAAGGAAATAGCGGTACAAAAGCCTTTACCTTTACCGTTACCCGTAGTGGTACAACCACCGGAGCTAATAATGTTAACTGGGCGGTTACAGGTTCAGGTACAAATCCGGCTAATGCTACAGATTTTGCCGGCGGAATATTACCTACAGGTACAGTCAGTTTTGCCTCTGGGGAAACCAGTAAAGTAATCACAGTAAACGTACAAGGAGATACCACCGTCGAACCGAATGAAAACTTTACCCTGACTCTTTCTAATGCCACCAATGGGGCAACTATTACAACCCCGACAGCCATCGGTACTATTCAAAATGATGACATACCCCAAATAATTATTAGCCCTAGTCAAACCATTGTCGAAGGGCTAACAAGTCCTCAAAATCTCACTTATACGGTAACTCTTTCTCAAGTAAGTAGTCAAACGGTAACGGTACAATATGCCACGGCGAACGGAACCGCTATAGCAGGTTCAGATTATACGGCTACCAGTGGAACTTTAACTTTCTCTCCTGGACAAATCAGTAAAACTATTACTATTCCCATTCTCAATGATTCTGTCAATGAGTTTGATGAGAATTTTAACTTAACTTTAAGTAATCCTAGTAATGCCAATTTAAGTAACTCTAGTGTGACAATAACAGTTACTGATACTTTATTCACCGACGTAACAACTACTTTACCGGCCAATGTCGAAAATCTGATTTTAACAGGTACAACAGCTATTAATGGTACGGGTAATGCCTTAAATAATCTTATTACTGGTAACACGGGTAACAATAACCTCAGTGGTGGTGATGGAAACGATACTCTTTTAGGTGGGGATGGTAACGATACTCTAACAGGAGGTGTAGGTAATGATAGTCTGACAGGAGGTGCAAATAACGATTTTGCCCTTTATGTGGGGACTTTCTCCCAATATCAAGTAACAGGCTCTAATGGTGTTTATACTATTACAGATTTATTATCTAACCGAGATGGTATTGATAGCCTATTTGATGTGGAAAATCTCATATTTTCAGATCGCACAATTCTAATTACAGACGCTGTGAATCCTACCACAAATTTAGCGATCGCCGCCACCAATGCAGATCAAACAGAAGGAAACAGTGGCACAAAAGCCTTTACCTTCACCGTTACTCGCAGTGGTACTACCACAGGTGCTAATAATGTCAATTGGGCGGTTACAGGTTCAGGTACAAATCCGGCTAATGCTACAGATTTTGCCGGCGGAGTGTTACCTACAGGTACAGTCAGTTTTGCCGCCGGAGAAACCAGTAAAGTAATCACAGTAAACGTTCAAGGAGATACCACCGTTGAACCCAATAAAAACTTTATCGTGACTCTTTCTAATGCCACCAATGGGGCAACTATTACAACCCCGACAGCCATCGGTACTATTCAAAATGATGATGTATCCGCAAATTTAGCGATCGCCGCCACCAATGCAGATCAAACAGAAGGAAACAGTGGCACAAAAGCCTTTACCTTCACCGTTACTCGTAGTGGTACAACCACCGGTGCTAATAATGTCAATTGGGCAGTGACAGGTTCAGGTACAAATCCGGCTAATGCTACAGATTTTGCCAGCGGAGTGTTACCTACAGGTACAGTCAGTTTTGCCGCCGGAGAAACCAGTAAAGTAATTACAGTAAACGTACAAGGAGATACCACTGTAGAACCCAATAAAAACTTTACCGTGACTCTTTCTAATGCCACCAATGGGGCAACTATTACAACCCCGACAGCCATCGGTACTATTCAAAATGATGATGGAGCAACCAGTAATACCTTTAGCAACACGTCACCTATTTCTATTGCTGACTTTGGCTCGAGTACTCCCTATCCTTCTCCCATTACCGTGTCAGGATTAAGTGGTAATATCAGTAAAGTTACCGTCACCCTCAATAATCTGAGTCACACTTTTCCCGATGACATTGATATTCTCTTGGTAAGTCCTACCGGTGCAAAAACCCTCTTAATGTCCGATGTTGGAGGAGGTAGTGAATTAACAGGTGTTACCTTAACATTTGATCCCACCGCCACCAATAGCCTTCCTGATGAAAATTTAATTACAAGCGGTACTTATAAACCGACAGATTTTGACGCTTTTGATGGTGATCTCTTTGATTCTCCCGCCCCAGTTGGTCCGTACAATGCCGATTTATCAGTCTTTAACAACACCAATCCTAATGGAGTATGGAGCTTATATGTAATAGATGATGTCAGTGGAGATGCAGGAGCTATTAGCGGTGGTTGGTCTTTAACCTTTGAAACTACGACTCCTCTCGCAACTAATTTGGCGATCGCCCCTACCAATGCCAACCAAACAGAAGGAAATAGCGGTACAAAAGCCTTTACCTTTACCGTTACTCGCAGTGGTACAACCACCGGAGCGAATAATGTTAATTGGGCGG
>NZ_VRZC01000162.1 GCF_016743215.1 Geminocystis sp. GBBB08 | reverse complement strand
CTCCCAGTAAAAGTCTAATAAGTAATATAATTTGATCACTTCTTGCTCAGTAATTTGTTGATTTTTTATTTTTTCTAAGAAAGACTCCATAAAGTCAACAATGGCTGCTAATTCTTCTTTTGGTAAAGTATCATTTAACTTCGTTAAAGTCCTTTTTGCATCTAAAATTGCATCGGTTTTTTCTTTAGGCAAAGGAGTAGATTTTCTAAGAGGATCTCTGGTGACAGCCGCAATTCCTTGTACTACTGCTTGTCTAATTTGTCCCTTTAATTGTACAACCCCTCTGGCTTTTTGTTTCTCAATGCCTTCTCTTGATGAAGCATAAAAACTAGGCAAACGATTTAGGGCAAAAGTAGCCACTTCCACTAGATTCAAGGAATCACGAATATTAGCTAAGGCTTTATTATTGATTAGTTGATACTGGATTTCTTCATCTACGAGAATTTCCATTACATTTTTATAGGGTTTTTTTTCTGGAGGCATAGCAATTTTATCTTGACAATGAACAACCGTATTGGAATAAGTTTATCTTTTCTGTTAACTTTTTACTACTTATTATCAATTATTTTTTAGTTTCTTTGACAAATTTTGGACAACTTCTTCGATAGCTATATCTTGAGATTCTTTTGTTGCTCTTGTCACTAATTCTACTTTACCCTCTTTTAAAGATCTCCCAGTTACTATACGATAGGGAATACCGATTAAATCAGCATCTTTAAATTTTACCCCCGCCCGTTCGTCTCGATCATCTAATACGGCTTCTACTCCGGCTTGATTCAATTCTTGATAAAGTTTTTCAGCAACTTTTACTTGAGTTTCATCGGTGATATTTGGTATAATTACCATTACATGATAAGGTGCGATGGCATTTGACCAAATAATACCATCTTTATCGTAGGATTGTTCTACTGCCGCTTGTGCTAAACGTGATACCCCAATACCATAACATCCCATCACAAAAGGCTTTTCTGTGCCGTCTTCCGCCGTATAAGTAGCCCTCATTGCTTCAGAATATTTTGTCCCTAATTGGAAAATATGCCCTACTTCAATACCTCTGGCTGTTTGTAGGATTTGATGAGGATCATGAATCGCACGATCTCCTACTTGAGCCTTACGAATATCAACAATTAACTCAGGTAATGTAAACTCGTTGCCCCAATTAGCACCAATTACATGATAACCAGACTCATCGCTTCCAGTGACGAAATTTTCTAACTCCACAACGGTTTTATCTGCCATTCTTAAAAAAGTACCTTCCACTTGCTCGGATTTGGCGATATAATCATCACTTAAATTAGGGGAAATATAGCCCAATGGTAAAGGTTTTGTTGCCCATTTTTGTTGAACATGAGGATCAGGAATAGTTAAACTAAGAATTGTTTTAGCTTGATAATGAGGAGCTAATTTTACTAACTCATTTTGTAATTTAACTTCATTAACATCTTGATCCCCTCTAATATGTACTAAAATTAATACTGTTTTTCCTGAATCATAGATAGCTTGATATAAAACATTTTTTACAATATTAGTAGCTGAACATTCTAAAAACTTTGTTATTTTAGCGATGGTTTCTGTGTTAGGAGTAGCTTTTTTTTCATAACTATTAAAAGGAGATGAAACCACATCAGCAGGTAAAGAAACCGCTTTTTCCACATTGGCGGCATATTTACCGTCATCAGTATAAACAATATCATCTTCTCCTGCGTCTGCTAAGATCATAAATTCCTGAGACCCAGAACCACCTATCGCCCCCGAATCTGCTTCCACCGCTCGAAAACTCAAACCACAACGGTTTAAAATATTACGATAGGCTTGATCCATATCTTGATAAGTTTCTTTTAAGCTCTCAAGGTTAGTATGAAAAGAATAACCATCTTTCATAATAAACTCTCTACCACGCATCAATCCGAAACGAGGACGAATTTCATCCCGAAATTTTGTTTGAATTTGATATAAATGTGTTGGTAACTGACGATAAGATTTGATCATATCTTTGGCGATCGCCGTGATAACTTCCTCATGGGTAGGCCCTAAACCTAATTCTCGTTCTTGACGATCTACTAAAGAAAACATAATACCTTCAGCTTTGGTATAAGTCTCCCAACGTCCTGATTCTTGCCATAATTCAGCAGGTTGAATTTGGGGTAATAAACATTCTTGCGCTCCCGTTGCGTTCATTTCTTCTCGTACAATCTGGGAAACTTTTTGTAAAACACGCCACATCAAAGGAAGGTAAGCATAAACACCACTGCCAATTCTGCGAATATAACCTGCTCGTAATAATAACTGATGACTTTTAATTTCTGCCTCTGCGGGATCTTCACGCAAAGTTACCAATAACATTTGAGATAAGCGCATAATCTAATTTTCACATAAACGGGCGATCCTTAATCGTACATCAGATGTGGCACTACTGATCAAAAAACTTGATAACTATTTACTATTCATTCATATTCTTATAAGTAGCAACGGCTGAAGGAGAAATACGATTGAGATAACGGAAAATCCAGTATTTTAAAACGGTATCTAAAATAACGGGAAAAGTCGCAATGAAAAGGAAATTAAACTCTCGATTTTCTGGTAAACCAAAATGACGAGTAATGCTTTCTAAAATAATTTCCCAGCCATGAGGAGAGTGGAAACCAACAAATATATCTGTAAAAAGAATAATTAAAAAAGCCTTTGCCGAATCACTTAAACCATAAACTGTTTCATCAATAAAAGATTTTAAAATACTTAACTCTGATTTACTATAAAAAAGAATTAATCCGAAAGAAATAAAAGAGAAAATATCAGCGACAATATTTTTAATAGCATTAGCACTTCTATGACGATAATCTTCTGCTAATTCTTCCGCTTTAATTTTTATTTTTTCTTCTTTTTCTTCGGGGGATAAATGAGGTATTAAACCAATCATAGTTTTAAGACTTAGGCTTTCTTCAAAAGTCTTTAATTCCATTAATGCTTCTTCTTGTAAATCTTGATTAATAAATACTATTTGTTCATGATTGACAAAATAAGGATCAACAAAAGCTTTTCCTAGAGTTATTTTTGCGATATTATGCACTAATAAAGGTACAATAATTAGTAGTAATAAAAATTTAACCGATATGGTAGTTTTATATCTTGATTTCCTAAATTTATTAACAACATCTCTTTCTGTTTGAGCCTCCTGAGGATCTATTTCTTGTCTAATTCTATCTAAAGTTCGCATAAAAGAACGAGGCAAAACGCTAGTTTGACCTGAAATTTTTTCTTTACTAGAAGGAGTATTATTAGATGAATTATTTATTGATTGTGAAGATGATAAATTACTTTTATTTAAAGCTAATGCTTGTCCATTGTTATTAATATTTGATTCTTTTATTTGAACAACATTGATGGATGTCTCATAATTATTATATTTATTAACAATATTATCAATGAAATTTAATCTATCTAAAACTAATTCTTCTGTATAGTTATCTTCTGTTGAATTATATCCCTGTTTATGGTTATTTTCAAAAAAGTTATGTATTGATTTACTGGTTTTAAATTGATTAATTTTGAGATTAATAACTCGTAAATGAGATCGTAATTCTCCCTCAAAATAAGCAAAAACTTGATCACCATAATCACAATTTTGCGGCTTAATTTTCTTACCGGCAAAATGTTCTTCTTCAATTTGTTTTATTGCCAATGCTCGTTGATATGCCTCTTCTAAAGCATTTTGAGAACTATTACCAATCCAGCGCTTAGTAGAGCGAAGAATACGATTCAACATGGAATACTCACTCAAATAACATGATTAAACCAATATTTTATCTCAATAATCAAAAAACAATAAACAATAACTTTGTACGGGTTAAAGATTCTTCAACCCCTACTTTACTTAACTAGGCAAAATTAATTGTATATAGGCAAGGCGAGGCACGGCACGGCACGGCACGGCACGGGGTTTAAACCCCTTGTTACCCCTTGTTACCCCTTGTTACCCCTTGTTATCATAGGTTTGAGAAAAATAAAGGGCATCAATTAATTTAGCTTACTTACTTATTACTTAAAAATTTCCTCATGAACAAACTCCGTTGATTCCCTAGTTTTTAAATTTTGGCTTCTTCTTTAACCAACTTACTCCAACCTAAATCCTTAAGGTTATTATTACGGCGTAACGGACGTGTTACCAATTCCAGAATATCACGAGCGTTAGTAAAACCATGAATTTGGGCAAAAGTAAACTCAACAGACCATTTTGTGTTAATTCCTCTCGCTTCTAACGGATTAGCGTGAGCCATACCTGTTATTACCAAATCTGGCTTAATTTCTTTTATTCTCTGCAATTGATTATAGTTATCAGGTTTTTCCACAATCGTAGGGACACTTACACCCATTTCTTGACAAGTTTGAGCGAGAAAATCTAACTCAGCTTTTTGATAACGTTTATCCATGTATGGAATACCAATTTCATCAACCGTCATACCACACCGAATGAGGAAACGAGCCAGAGAAATTTCGAGTAAATTGTCGCCCATAAAGAAAACCGACTTACCCTTGATTAAATCAACATAATCCTGTAAATTTTCCCATATTTGAGCTTCTCGTTCCGCTAACCCTTGAGGTTCAACACCCACTACAGAACAAATTTTCTCAATCCATGCCCGTGTACCATCAGGCCCAATAGGGAAAGGTGCACCAATTAATTTACACTTACGACGACGCATTAAAGTAGTAGCAGTGCGACTTAAGAAAGGATTTACCCCAGCAACATAGTAACCCTCATCGATAACGGGTAACTCTGTATAACGTTTCGCAGGAAGCCAACCATCGATTTTTACCCCTTGTTTCTTCAATTCTAAAGTTAAATTGGTGACAACAGGATCAGGTAATGAACCGAATAACACTAACGGTGGATGTTTATGATATTCTTCATTATGGTTGCTATCTTCCGCTTTTTTTCCAAAATTGAGCAATTTTTGAATCGCATTACGCTCAGTTTTCTCCGCTTCCTGTTTTACTTCCGATTCCTTCGGGCAACGATTCGCCATAGAAGCTAAAACTGTATCTTCTCCTTGAGTGAAAGCATAATCTAACCCATTAGCACGAGCGACAACGATGGGAATACCTAACTCAGCTTCTAACTTGGGTGCAATACCTTCCAAATCCATCTTAATAATTTCTGTGGTACAAGTACCAATCCAAACAATTACGCTAGGGTTGCGATCGCGCTTAATTTGATCACAAAGGCGTTTTAACTCGTTATAGTCGTTAAGTTGAGCGGAAATATCAGCTTCTTCTAATTCAGCCATAGCGTAACGAGGTTCGGCGAAAATCATAACTCCCATAGCGTTTTGTAGGAAGTAACCACAGGTTTTTGTGCCAATTACTAAGAAGAAACTATCTTCTATTTTTTGGTATAACCAAGCTACGCAACTAATGGGGCAAAATGTATGATAATTGCCAGTTTCGCATTCAAAATTTAATTCGGGGGTTGGTGGTTTTTCTTGAGCTAATGTCATGGTTTTTTACTCCTATTAATTATTTTTTTATTGTTCTTTAGAAGTGTCTCGCAAAGGCGCAAAGACGCAAAGGTGATTTTTAAAGAAATCGATCAAGGTTTAAGGTTTTTTAAGATAATTAACCATTTAAGTCAAAACCTTTAAATATTTTATTCATCTATATAATTATTTATAGCTAGTGACAGTTTTGGTTCAAGACTTATTAAAATTCCTAAAATTGACTCATGTTTAATATAGCTTGATGTTGTAAAATACTTTAAAATTACACTTTTATTTTGTGAATAAACATCTAACCATTTTTCTTGTAAAATAGGTTTTAATTCTTCAAATTCTTCCACAATATCCATACACTAAAAAAATAAAAATAATTGTTCACTGTTAATTGTTCATTGATTTACACCATCATTAACTCTAATTCGTCTTTCTCCTGTTTCGGTGCATCCGCTGGAGGATTTAAGTAGTAATCTGAAAGTAAACCAAACAACTCTCGATCAAGGGCTTCACTAGGCACAACTCCTTCGGGTAATGCTAAAATCTGATCAGCGATATTAAGGTAATATTGACAAACATAATCTAAACTAGGATCTTTTTCTGCCATTTCAAACAAGGTTTTACCCTTAACTCTCGATACTCGGATGTCTTCAATGAGGGGTAATACTTCTAATACCGGCATTGCCACATGGGAAACATATTTATCGATTAAATCCCGTTTTGAGGTGCGATTACCAATTAAACCTGCTAACTTCAGGGGATGGGTGCGCGCTTTTTCTCTCACCGATGCAGCGATGCGATTAGCGGCAAATAAGGCATCAAAACCGTTATCTGTAACAATTAAACAATAATCAGCATAGTTGAGAGGTGCGGCAAATCCACCGCATACCACGTCACCCAATACATCAAATAAAATCACGTCATACTCATCAAAGGCGTTTAACTCCTTTAATAATTTAACGGTTTCTCCTACTACATAGCCACCACAACCAGCCCCGGCAGGAGGCCCACCTGCCTCTACACAGTCAACACCTGCGTAACCTTTATAAATAACATCTTCTGCCCAAATATCTTCGTAGTGGAAATCTTTTTCCTGCAATGTGTCAATAATAGTGGGAATCAAAAAGCCTGTAAGGGTGAAAGTACTATCATGTTTTGGATCACACCCAATCTGTAATACTTTTTTACCTCTTTTTGCCAACGCTGTAGAAATGTTGCAACTGGTGGTTGATTTGCCAATACCGCCTTTTCCATAAACTGCTAATGTTAAAGTCATTTTTGATTATTCCTTCATTGATTTTCACTGATTGCATTATTGACTAAATTTTCCGAAATGAAAAGGGGTGTATTTTTTAATTTGGGTAGTAAATTGAAGCAATTTTGAGTTTTTATTAGCAAAAATTAGTTAATTAACTTTAATTAATTTTTATAGCTGATTATCTTTAATTTTAAAATTTTGTTTGTTTAATTACTTTTTTTATTTATAAAAACAAAAAAATATCACAAAATATTGATATAATTCTTCCATTTCCAGTAAAATATACCTTTTCAGCTTTATAAATGGCGATGGCTACTAAGTAATTATTCTCAGTAAATTCGGTAAAAAACCTCTAAAAAACCTCTAAAAAAAAGAATTGTTAATAATTGCTAAGATATTTAATTTAGAAAAAAATAATAAGTATAAATACTTAAATAAATGCTCGATTATCGGAAAAATAGTTAAGATTTATAAACAAAATAGACGCGAAATTTTATGGTTACATTAATCCCTCAAAAACAAATAACTTTAGAAGAATTTTTACAACTTCCTGAAACTAAACCAGCACAAGAATATATTGATAATCAAATTAACCAAAAACCTATGCCTCAAGCAAAACATAGCAGAATACAAGGAAAGTTAACCAAAGTCATTAACGATATTCTTGAAGAATCAAAAATTGGTTTACCTTTTCCTGAATTGAGATGTACTTTTGGCGGTAAATCTATCGTTCCTGATATTGTAGTATTAACCTATGATCACATCCCCAAAGAAGAAAATGGAGATATTGCTAATGTGGTTTCCATGACACCTGACTGGGTGATTGAAATTCTTTCACCAGAGCAAAATCAAAGTAAAATTATCAAAAAAATATTACGTTGTCTTGAGTCTGGTTGTCTGTTAGCATGGATAATTGATCCTTATGAAAAAACTATTTTTGCTTATTATCCTCAACAAGTAGCATTTTTCGAGAATGAATCAGATTTATTACCAGTGCCTGATTTTATCAAAGATTTAAAATTAACTAACGGAGATATTTTTTCATGGTTAAAGTTTTAGCTAAATTGATTTTTTAGTACTTAATCTTGTTGTTGAAAAATCACAGGTGCATTATATTAAGATAACTTCCAAGAGCAAACCATAATTATTTTTCCCAAACAGTTTTAATATTCACAAATTCGTGCATTCCTTCTACACTTAATTCTCTACCATAACCTGATTGTTTGATACCGCCAAAAGGTAAACGAGGATCAGATTTGACTAATCCATTGATAAATATTGAGCCTGATTCTATGTCTCTTACGGCTGTTGTGATGTTTTGCTGATTATTTGTCCAAATTGATGCCCCTAAACCAAATATCGTACTATTAGCTAAATCGATCGCCTCTTCAAGATTACTAACTCTAAATAATAATGCCACAGGTCCAAAAAATTCTTCACTCATCCCTGGAGAATTAATTGGAATATCCGTCAAAATAGTGGGGGGATAAAAATTACCTTCACCATTTAAAGCTTTTCCGCCAATTAATAATTTTGCACCCATTGCTACAGTTTTATCAACTTGATTCGCAATATCATTAAGAATGGCAGGGGTTGCCAAAGGGCCTATATCGGTATTAGGGTTAAGAGGATCTCCAATGGTGAGATTTTGATATTTTTCCAATAATAATTGTTGGAACTTATCGGCTATGGAATCAACTAAGATGAATCTTTTGGCAGCGATACAAGATTGACCATTATTTAACATTCTAGCAGTAACGGCTACTTCCACTGCTTCTTCTATATTGGCATCATCTAAAACCATAAAAGGATCACTACCACCTAATTCTAACACGGATTTCTTTACTTCTTCCCCGTCGATCAG
>NZ_VRZC01000161.1 GCF_016743215.1 Geminocystis sp. GBBB08 | reverse complement strand
ATATAAATAATGCGGAAGAAGAAGATATAATTATCGGGCAAAAAATAAGAGATAAAGGTTTAGATGTTAATAATAATCCTCGTTATTTTCGTAATTTTAAAAGAGGAATCGGTGCTAATATTCAAGGCTTTTTACCAGAATTAGAAGGAAAAAATATCAGTTTTGAGAATGTTGGTGAATGGTTTTTAACAAGAATTTTACAAGAGTTAAACCAGACTCCTGATAGTTTAATTTTAACTGTGCCTGTTGATAGTTTTGAACATTATCGTCACTGGTTGACAACTATTTGTGAAAAGTGGAATATAAATCAAATTCGCATTATTGATGAACCAACGGCGGCGGCTTTAGGTTATGGTACAGAAAATGATAATTTATTATTAGTAGTAGATTTTGGAGGCGGTACAATCGACTTTTCTTTGGTAGAATTAGATTTAGGAAAAAGTAAAAAAAGTCAAGGTTTTATCTTGAAATGGGGAGAAAAATTACTAGGAGAAAATAGCAATCAAAAAACAAAATTAGCGAAGGGAATTGCGAAAACTGGCACTAATTTAGGAGGTTGTGATTTAGTTAATTGGATATTAGATTATTTTCACACCAATCAAGGTATTGTTAAATCTTCCCTGACAACAAGACTAGCAGAAAGATTAAAAATTCAGTTATCTAGTCAGAAAACTGCCCAAGAAGTATTTTTTAATGATCGTACCCTAGAGACTTATAATTTATCCCTGAATCGAGGAAAATTTGAACAAATCTTGACCGAAAATCTTTTTTTTGATAAATTAGATCAATTAATGGAAAACCTCTTACAACAGGCAAAACGTGGGGGTATCGACATCATTAATATTGATAAAGTTTTATTAGTGGGTGGTAGTGGACAAATTCCAGCAGTACAAACTTGGTTACAACAATATTTCCCAGTAGAAAAAATTAAAAGTGATCAACCTTTTACGGCGATCGCCACTGGTGCCTTAAAATTAGAACAAGGTTTACAAGTTAAAGATTTTCTTTACCATAGTTACGGTATTCGTTACTGGAATCGTCGTCAAAAACGTCATGATTGGCATACTATTATTCCTAGTGGGCAACCTTACCCCATGACTAACGCTATTGAATTGACTTTAGGTGCATCAGTGGAAAATCAACCTAGTATTGAATTAATTATTGGTGAATTAGCAGAACAAAACACCAGTACTGAAGTTTATTTTGATGGCGATCGCCTTATTACCCGTAACGTAACTCAAGGGGAGAAAAAAGTGCAACCTTTAAATGATAATGAGGGGGGAAAAACCATTGCGAGATTAAATCCTTTAGGCATACCCGGAAGTGATCGTCTTAAAGTATTATTTATGGTAGATGAACAAAGAGCTTTAAAAATCACCGTTGAAGATTTACTAATTAACGAAATATTATTAAATAACGTGATAGTGGCTAGTTTGTCATAATTTTTTTTAAACAGAAAACAAATTTAATTATAGTTAATTCAATTAAAATTGAGACAAATTTAAAAACTTTGTAGGGGGGCAATGCCCACCATTAGATACTTTGCGATAATTAATAGTCATACAAAACTGTCTCATTATTATTTAAAATGACTATATTTCAATTTAAGCTAATTTGTCTTAATTTGAATATAGTTTGAGCTTTAAGAAAATGTAGTTGAGGTAAATCAGGATAAATTATCAGTGCTTTTTTTATTAAAATTAAAGCCTGTATATTTCTATTAATAGCGAGAAATTCCTCAATAAAAGATAACAATATATTGAAGTCAGGTTTGCCTATTCGCATTAAAAAATATTGATGATCATATTCTCTATCTACTTCTATAATGTTAGGATTTAACAGGGGAAAATCAAGAGGAGAAGAATCTAAATCACCATTAAATAGAGAAAATTTAGTTGTATGAGTGGCGTTGGAATTAAAGCCAATATTTTTAATTAAATTTACCGAGGGAATAATTGTTAATCCTGCCTGTAATAAACGAGAAAAAGTCCATTGATAATCCCAAGTATCAACTTTTTTATGTAAAGTTAATTCACAAATTTTACGGCGATAATTAAATTGTTCTTCATCTTGTAAAATATATTTTATTTTTTCTTGATTTTCTGGATTATTCCATTGTATTATTTCATAATCGTAAAAATTCCATGCCCTTCGCCAAGTTGCCCATCCCCAAACACTTCCATAATAAGAAAAATGATAACTTTGAGTTTTATTCTTCCATTTTAATAAATCATTTCTACCGCTAATCATCATAATATTAGGATTCAGTTGATATTGAAAAAGTAAATCTTCACAAAATCGAAAAAAATCAGGATGAGGAAGGCAATCATCCTCTAAAATAATTGCTTTTTCTACTTGTTCAAAAACCCAATTAATTCCTGTTGAAACTCGTTTACCACAACCTAAATTAATGTCTGAATAATTTTTAAATATTTCACATTCCCAATCAATATTTTCAACAATTTTTCGAGAAATTCGACATTTTTCTTGATCTTCTGGAATATTTAAACGTGGTCCATCAGCGATAATAAATAATTGAGATGGTTTAGCTTGGCGGATAGTTTCAAAAACTTTTTTGTTGTTTCTGGGCGATTAAAAATAAGAAAAACTACTGGGGTATCAAGTCTATTCTTAAACATAATTTTTTTCTTATTTCTGGTTTTAATAAAATACCTTAAGTATCATGTTTTCTCATTTTTTAAAAAAATAATATATAAATTTCGTTTATTTTAACCATTTATAAAATTTCTATTTCTTTCTAAAGAAGCTTTAATAATTTTAAAAATTTCTTTGGTGTTAGGAGTATATTTTTTCGGTTCATTAGTGATTCTTTTTAATAAAAGTGTTTCTGGAATAGCAACCATAGAAATTTTCGCATCTTTAGCACGAAAAAACCATTCTGTCGCTTCACCACCATAAATACATTGAGTGTTAAAAAGCCCAATTTTTTCAAAAATCTCTCTTTTAACAACTAAAGTACTTGCTAAATAACCATTATGATCTATAGATAAAAATTTTTGATTAAACCATGAAGGAATTATCACTTCTGAATCGAAAAAAAAACGTTGTTTTGTGATACTATAACCAATATTAGGCTCTTTAATAAAGTAATTAATTTGAGTTTCAAGTTTATTATTAGTCCAAATATCATCAGCATCTAAGAAAGCAATAAACTCACCTTTTGCCATGGCAATTCCTCTATTTCGAGCTACACAAACCCCTTGATTATGTTGATAAATATAAAGAATTTGAGGAAAACTTTTAGCTATATTTCCGCTATTATCTGTTGAACCATCATCAACTATTATTAATTCAAGAGGATCATAAATCTGTTTAAAAACACTTGCAATAGCTTCCCCTAGATATTTTTCACCGTTATAAACAGGTATAATCACGCTAACTAATGGTTTATTTGCCATAAAAAACTTAGTATTTTGATAGTTATTTTTAAATTTTTTTTTCGGTAAAAAGAGAGTTTAACATTTTTTGAGCAGGGATAAATTGAGGATTATTGTTAATAATATATTCTAAAGATGTTTTAGCTGTATCTAAATCTTTAAGAAAAATGGCACATTGAGCAATATACCAATAAATTCGCCAATGATTAAAACCTAAATTTAACGATATTTGAAACTCTGATAAAGCAGAAGAATATCTATTTTGATTTTGTAACACTAATCCACACCATAATCTTAAATAAGCATCCTCAGGATAGTAATTTCGATATTGAATAATACCTCCTTCACCACCTGACAATAATACTGATGATTGGGCAATTTTAGCTTCTGCACTCAATAATTCTTGGGTATCATCACAACTTAAACTCACTTGAAATTGTGGTGCTGACTCTCCTAAAGATTCAATAAAAAGTTGTGCTGGTGTTTTATTTTGACTAAAATTAATAGTATCTTGCCATAATCTTTTTCTCTTAGGTAATGCCATCATTTGTTGATAAATATTATGAAGTTTTTTTGCCCAATATTCACTATTAAAATTTTCTAAGGCATAATGACGGGCATTTTTTCCTAATCTGATTCTTTCTTCTGGATGATGATAAAGATATTCGATCGCTTTTCGATATTCTGACTCACTATTAACAATTAAACCAGTTTGATTATGGGTTACTAAACATTTAACTCCGCCATAAGGAAACACAACAGGAGGTATTCCTGCGTACATGGCTTCCTGTAAACTTTTTTCCGAAGTAGCATAAGTATCTTCACACAAAGGATAACCAAAAACATCTAAAATTGCTAAAATCTGTGTAATATTTTCCACATAACCACGAAAATCGAATTTATCTGCAATTCCTAGTTGATTTACTTCCTCTTGTAACTGCTTTTCAATGCCACCACCACAAACAATAAATTTTACATTGGGAATGGAAACCTCCCCACTCATAGAAATATAATTAGGGTGCATTTTTGCAAAATTAACCGTACCAATATAACCAACATTAAAAGTATCATGAGGTTGAGGTTGTAAATTTTTAAGTCTATCCTCATCAGCAATACCATAAACTATATCCTTTTGATTTTCAGGAATGTGATCAAATACTGGTAAATTAAGAGTATAAGGACTTGTGACTAAACCAAAATCTGAGTAACTAAGTAATTCTGTTGTGATGATTTGAGGAGGTTTATCACCAATAATTTTAAACCACAATAACAAACGCATAGGCGGAAAATCTAAGGAAAGAAACTCATAAATTGAGGGATTATTCCAAAAATGAATTTGTACAATATCAGCCTTTTCAATTTCTTGTATCAGAATTTCTCTGTCAGGTTTACGAAAAACCTTGATTTGAGCTTGTTTAGCTTGAATGAGAGTTAAAGGATAAACATCTGAGTGTAGGGTAATAATACAGTGTTCTTGAATAAGATTTTGTTTGAAAGCATATTTAGCAGAGGCGATTAGTGAACGAGTAGGTCCAGTGCTTGATAATTTATCGATAATATGGAGTATCTTGATCATTTAGTGCCAGTTAAAAAGTTATTCGTTATCAAAAATTAAGCTAATTACTATAGGCAACGCATATTTAATTTTTGGACAGATATATATTATGTCAACTAATATCTGAAAAGAATTTGTTATTATGGAAAAACCTTGACTAGATTTGTCTAATATAAAACAATATGGTTGCTCAATTAGAAAAAACCACAACATCAGAAATTATTTATCCCGATAGCGATGGTAAACAGATGGCAGATAATACTCTTCAGTTTCGTTGGATTACCACAATTAAATCCAATTTAGATTGGTTATTTGCCGATAATCCCCAAGTGTTTGTTGCCGGAGATTTACTTTGGTATCCAGTGGAAGGTGATAATAAAAAACGAGTTGCCCCCGATGTTATGGTAGTGTTTGGTAGGGAAAAAGGTGAGCGTGGTTCGTATCATCAATGGAAAGAAGATAATATTTCTCCCCAAGTCGTCTTTGAAATTCTCTCTCCGGGTAACACCACCAAAGAAATGTATGGTAAACTCCTATTTTATCAAGGTTATGGAGTGGAAGAATATTACATTTACGATCCCAATCTGAATGACTTAACTGGTTTTGTGCGACAGGATAATATTTTGACAATCATAGAAGAGATAGACGGTTGGAAAAGCCCTCGTTTAGGTATCCGTTTTCAATTAAGTCAATCTGAGTTAACTATATACTATCCTAACGATGAGTCTAAAGGCACAGGTGATCGCTTTTCCACTTATAATGAGGAAAAACAAAAAGTATTAGCGGAAAAAGAAAGGGCAGAAAAAGAGAAAGAAAGAGCGGAAAAAGAAAAACAAAGAGCAGATAAATTAGAAGCTAAACTTAGAGAATTAGGGATAGATTTGCCTTAATCGCCAAGAAACCTCAAACTTTTCAAGAAAAAAATAATCAAACAAGTAGGATTATTTCTAAAACTGAGATCTTGTCTTGCATCAGAACAAAAATACTTAATACCCTAAAGTAAGGTAATCAATTTTATAGCTGTTAGTGTCAATTCTGAAACTCATTACTCATTACTCCCTCTCACAAGCCAATTTTCAACTAGGTGCAAGATATGAGTAAAACCTCGCTTTGTCTGTTAAATTTAAGGTTGCAATAGAAATACATTTTAGCTTAGGGATTGACATACTCACCCGTTAAGCTGAAAAAGACGTTGACGATTAACAGATTGCTTAACAATTGTTAATAATTCTTGTCTATTTAACTCAACATTGTGAGAAAGATTTGTATGGTGAATACGTTTATACAGCAAAGTTTGAGGAATAAAACTATAAGGAATATGATAATCTTTTACCCTCGTAAACCATTCCGTATCACAACCAATGGTAAACTCTGGATTAAATTTACCGATTTTCTCCCACAATGATTTTCTCACTATTAGAGTGCCGGGAGTACGCCCCTTTTGTACTTCCTTTAATAATTTTTCGGGAAATCCTCTCCTCAATTCATATCCCGATTCTAAAAATAATTCTACTTGCCCGTAACTATATTCAATTTCAGGATCATTAATAAACTCATTCATCTGAAGACTTAATTTATTCTCGCACCATCGATCATCATGATCAAGAAAAGCGATTAAATCTCCCGTAGCGTTATCAATACCCGTATTTCTGGCATTCGCTAAACCTTTATTTTTTTGAGGAATATATCTCACATTTTGATAGGATTTAGCAATATCAGGAGTTTTATCAGTAGATTTTCCATCAATAACTATAATTTCTTGAGGTTGATAAGTTTGATTTAAAACAGTATTAATAGCTTCCGAGAGATATTTTTCACCATTTTTAACAACAATAATCACACTAATATTCATTATTTTATAATTTATGTCTGGAACGATCAAGATATTGTTTCATAACTTTCATTAAGCTCATATTTTTTCGTGCTGTTTCATAATTTATATAGCTTTTATATCGCCGATAAAATAAAGTTATTCGCTCAATAATTACTTTCTTCATACTATTTTCATTAACTTTTACCCATAAATCAACATCTTCTCCATAACTCATTGATTCATTAAACAAACCAATTTTTTCAAAGACTGATTTTTTCCAGATAGCACTACCAACATTAAAAGAAATATGAGGTTTTCTTTTAGATTCAAATAACAATCTATCATCTTCAATTTTATATAACCATTGATCTTGAGTATAACCTTGAACAATATCAACATCAATATTTTTTTTCATAAAATCTACATACTTTTCTAAACTATTACTTGGGAATAAATCATCAGCATCAAGAAAAGTAATTAAATCCCCTTTTGCCATTTTTATCCCCGTATTTCTAGCTCTGGAAACTCCACTATTTTCTTGATAAATATACTTAGTAATATCTTTAAATCGAGAGGCAACATTTACTGTTTTATCAGTTGAGCCATCATCAATAACAATAATTTCTAAGGGTTGATAATTTTGTTTCATAATGCTTTTAATTGCTTCAGCTAAAAATCTTTCTCCGTTATAAACAGGAATAATAACACTGATAAAAAATTGCTGATTAATCATTATTGAATACTACTAATTATTTTTGAAATTTGCTTAATATCTGTCCCTAAATTAAGATAATAACAAGGTATTTTTTTCACCAATTCACCCATTCTTTTTAAACTTTCTCGTCTGCTGTTAGGTAGTAAAAATAAACTGCTAGGTGCTAAAGCCGTTAATCCTGCCATGGAAGATGCTAGTGTTAAAGTAGTCTCTTTTTTACCCGTAATTTTAGGTATTAAGATAGCTTTTAAAGGTAAATTACTCAAAATTTTATTAGGAAAATGTTCATACAAAAAATATAACGCTTTTTCTCGATCAAGATGTTCTTGATTACTAATAATCTTTTTGATAAAAGGTAATCTTTCTATATCATCAGCATTTTTTTTACCTGTACTATAAATACTAAAAACTTTAGGAGTTGGCTTTGATTGAACTAAACAATAATCATCACTAACATAAAATAATTCAGAATCCAAACAAGCCAAAGCAGTAGTTGATTTTCCTGAGCCTCCTTTTCCGACTAACAATACCCCTCCATTTTCCTTTCCTACCGCTCCAGCATGACATAATTGTATTTGATTTTTTCCCATCCAAAAATGAAATATATAACGTAAAGGTGCAGCTATTTCCCAGTAAGGAATAGTATCAGGATTTTTTACCCAATAAATGGCTAAATTACGCTCTTTATCAACCATTGATACACCGATAGATGTTTTTCTAAAAATAGTATTAAATCGTTCATTATTAAACCCTCTTATTAACCCATCTTTTTCATAATCCTGTATTTGCCAAGGGGGAGGAGGCATCATTATATTTGTTGAATAACTATCCCATAAAAAAATTGTCAAATCAGCATTAATAAAAGGTTCAGTAGTCAAGTGATTTAAAGCACGAGTTATATAAGCAATAAGTTTAATTCCAGCAAAAATGAGCTTAATTTTAAAAGTGCCTATACAGTAAAAAAAGCTGATAGAATTACCAGAATTAGCTTCCGCTTTTTGATAGTGATTTAAAAAATTATCAAAAAAAGTTAAAGGATCATTTATTAGTTTTTGATGAAGCATTTTAAATTGTACAAATCTATATTTGCTTAGGATTAGGCCAACCAGTTTCATCAACACCATGAATGGGATCTAATGTCAATAA
>NZ_VRZC01000160.1 GCF_016743215.1 Geminocystis sp. GBBB08 | reverse complement strand
GCATAGAGGTATAAAAATCATCATCAAAACCCATGCGACTGACATCGACATAAATTTTTAAACCTTGATGATAATAAAGCCAATCTTGATAGCGTTGCCAAAGTTGTAAATTATCCATAAAATTAACAGTGATGATATGTTCTTATTCTTTCATTATCATAGACTTTGCCGTAAAAAGCCCCAGGCTGTATTTTTCCTTAACAAACAATTCTGATAAAATGAGGAAAGAAGTTAAATTTAGATTTGACAAATTAGTTGTGTTAATTGAGTCAGATAAAGAAAGTTAGTGAAATCCCGTTAAGATAAAACAATTATGGTGAGTGCAAATATAACAGACAAAAAGCAAGAAGAAGCCGAGACTCAGATTCGTGAATTAAAAAAGACAGTAGATTATAATACTATCGAATATCCTATTGAAGTAATAGTAGATAAATTTTCAAAAGGAATAGAAAATGATTCCAATGAGTTATTTATTCCCGATTACCAAAGAGAAATAGCTTGGGATAATAAAAGACAATCTAAATTCATTGAATCTATTTTATTAGGGCTTCCTATTCCCTATATTTATGTTGCGGATGTTGCCGAAGAATTAGAAGACAATGACGTTACAGGAAAAGAAGATTTAGCTCGTTGGGAATTAATAGATGGTACTCAAAGAATTAGAACTTTAGAAAGATTTATTAACAATGAATTAATTTTACAAAAATTAGATAAATTAGATAAATTAGAAGGATTCCAATTTGAAGATTTACCTTTAGCACGTCAAAGAAGATTTAAAAGAACTTCCTTAAGAATAGTTCAATTAACAGAAAATACTGATGAAGAAACCCGTAGAGATTTAGTTGAAAGAATAAATACAGGAAGTATTCAACTAAATGAAATGGAAAAAAGGAGAGGTATTCATAGGGGTAATTTTCTTAAATTAATAGATGAATTAGCAAAAGAACCAAAATTTATTGAACTTTGTTATTTTTCTGAAACTTCAATTAAAAGAAAAGATCCACAAGAATATATATTACGTTTTTTTACATTTTTGAATAATTATAATAATTTTACTTCCCAGAAAAAACTAACGGAATTTCTTAATAAATACTTAATCGAATTAAATAAAGCTGATCTAAAAACTTTAGAAAAAATGAAAAATGAATTTTATGAAATGCTGAACTTTGTGGCTAAATATTTTCCTGATGGGTTTTTTATACAAACAAAAAAAGAAAAAAAACCAACCACAAAAATTAAATTTGAATCTTTATCTGTTGGTATTGCTTTAGCTTTAAGAGAAAAACCTAATTTACAACCTCATTCTTTGCAGTTATTAACATCGGAAAAATTTAAAGAATATACTACCAGTAATAGTAGTAGTTCTAAACATAAAGTTATTCGCCGTCTTGAATTTGTGAAAAACCAGCTTTTAGGAGAAGAAATAAGTGCAAACGGTGTTAGATGACTTTAACGAAAGGGCGAAAGAAGTTAGTGATTATGTTATTTTTGTTAACAATTTAGAAGAACAAAAAATTAAAATTAGCCAAAATCATAAACTATCAAAAATAGATGTTGAATTATTAAAAACCTTAAAAGCCACAGCATATTTATTACTATATAATCTCATAGAATCTACCATGAGAAATGTAATTCAGTCAATATTTGATCACATCAATTCAAAAAAGGTATCTTTTAACAATCTAAGAAAAGAGCTTAAAAAATATATTTGGCAAAATATAAAAAAGAGAAGTATTGATAAAATATCAGAAAATATTAAAATTATTGAAACGGATATAATCTTGAAAAGTTTTGATCCTAATGATATATTCTCAGGAAATGTTGATGCAAGAAAAATTAAAGAATTATCTAACAAATATTTTGGCTTTTCATTAGATACGGACAAAAATAAGACAAAAAAGGGAATAGATTTATTATCGATAAAAAGAAATAGAAATGATTTAGCTCATGGCTTTCAATCTTTCAACGATATTGGTAAAAGTAATACTTCTGAATAACTCTTAGAAATTACAGAAACCGTTATTGAATATCTTAGGCAAATTTTACAAAATATTGAGAAATATTTAGATAATCAAGAATATTTAGAAGCTAAAAAATTAATATCATAAATAGTTTAATCAGATGAGAAAAAAAGCAGAATTTTATAATTAATTTTATTGATATTTCTGAAGGTTTAGATGCACAGCAATATTTTCTGAGAGGAAATATTAGGTTTCCTTATTTATTATCAATATTCATTACCCCCGTATGGTATAACCTGCTTTAATTAAGGCTTCATTACGAATACGGCAAGAATCACAAACTCCACAAGGTTTTTCTTCTCCTTGATAACACGACCATGTTTCTTCTATAGGTACATTTAAACTAATAGCCTTTTTAACAATCTCTTCTTTAGATAATTGAATTAACGGTGCAATTAATTGAGGAGGTTTTCCTTCAACGCCAACTTTTGACGAGAAATTGGCTAATTGTTGAAAAGCAGATAAATATTCTGGGCGACAATCAGGATAACCAGAATAATCAACGGCATTTATCCCTAAAAAAATTCCCTCTGCTTCCTTGACTTCCGCTAAAGAAAGGGCAATGGCAATAAAAACTGTATTTCTTCCAGGTACATATGTAGAAGGAATTTCATGGGGTTTAATACCATCTTCGGGAATATCCATATTGTCATCAGTTAAAGATGATCCTCCCCATAATGAAAGGTTAATATCAATAATATAATGTTCTTTGATGCCTAATTTTGGTGCTAATTTTTGAGCTATTTCTAACTCTTTTGCGTGTTTTTGCCCATAACGAAATGATAAGGCAATAGTATCATATCCTGATTCAATGGCGATGGCGGCACTGGTAGAGGAATCTAAACCTCCTGAGAATAAAACAATAGCTTTTTTTTGAGACATGATAGATCAAATATTTTGTAGCTTCAAAATTTATTTATATTCTCTATCCTAAATTAGGAATTAAGAATTAAGATTTGAGATTTGAGATTTTAAGGCAGAATCCTTATACCAAGAGGCATTAGCAATCCGGCAAGAAACATTAGGGGCGAAACAGATGATAACCATCGTTGCTCTAACTCCTCATTGTCATACGTTTAATTACTTGTGCTAATAACATTAATCCGGCGTTGCCTACGGTTAAAATAATTACTCCCACAATGCCAATCATCCAATCATCTCGTAGAATTGAAATAAATAAAATCATAATAGCCGTTTTAGAAGAAATACTGGCAAGGGCTAACATTTTTTGCCAAATATCTTCATTTTGCCATCCGACATAAATGGGTATTAATAAACTTATAATCATGGCTATTAAAATTATATTCATCGGGTTTTTCTCCTTAATATTCTATGGATTTGAAACCATCCTTGTTCACAATATTTTAACACTATAGTTTTTGGCGTAAAGGCAATTAAAAATATATCTAAAAAAATTATATTTTTTGATTTTTGTGTTCTCATTCTTTGTAATGTTAAACCTTCGTAGGGATGTGGGCGAATCATAATTTCTATGGCTTCATAATAGGCTTGAGGAATGACAATTAAAACTCTTCCTAATACTTTTATCCATTCTTTTATTGATTCTTTTTCACTGTTACTACGAGGTAATAAAAGGGCGATCGCTACCCCAATTATGATATTAGCTAAACTTAAATCAGAAGTAAGTAAAAACCAAATTGTTAGTCTTAAAATTAGAGATAAAATCATAAATAATCAAGAATGAACGAAAGGTTAAGAGTTAAAACCAGTTGTTAGGAATAAAAAATAATATTGCGTATAAAAAAAGACACATTAGAGCCATAAAGCCTACTAAATGGTCAAATTCTTCAAGAATACGAGACATTTTTATGACTACTTTTTTTAAGATAAAATTATACAATAAAAATCCAATTAATGTAATCAACAAAGCCTTAAAAATATTGCTTAAAATATAGGCTTGATAGTAAATAATATTAGTAGAAAGAAGGAAAAAAATTAATAATGTAACAGCTAAAAATAAATTAAAGCTGATATTTCTATCTTGATTTGATTTATGGGGTAATAAAATTAATTGAAAAAAATAAATAGCAGTGCCAATGGCAACAATATTCATGGGTATAATTTGCCAAGGAAGTAGATTATTTAGGGTTAATACCTTCGCTTCAAAACTAGAAAAAAAAGGAAATCCAATTACAGAAATAGAGGCTAAGGTTAGGGGAATCCAAACGCTAGTATTAATACCATTATTTTTCAATTCTGTTAAATTTCTGGTGGGTAAATAACCTATTGTTAAAAAAAGAGCACATTTTGCTAATCCGTGAGTCAAGGTATAAAATCCTCCAACGGCAGGAGAAGCTAAAATAAATCCTAATTGAGAAATACTAGAAAAGGCAAACATTCGTTTAATATCTTTTTCTAAAACAGCATAACACACTCCTAAAATTGCGGTAGCTACTCCTAAAATTCGGATTACTAAGTCAATATCATCATTAATTTCTGCACATCGAATTAAAGGTAAAATACTAGCTTTAGTAACAATTCCCGATAATAACGCTGATATGGGAGTATCGGATTCTGCATAAGTCATAGGTAACCATAACCCAGAAAAGAAAATTCCTCCTTTGACTAATAAGCCTAAAAAAATTAAGACAAATGCTTCGGGTGGTGAGTTTTTTAAACCTTCAAAATCAAAAGAATTATTCGCTTTATAAACTAAAATAGCACCTCCTAAATAAAATAACATCACGATGCTACTAATAAATAAATAGCGTAAAGCTACCCAAAGGGATTGATCTGTGCGAGGATAAGCAATTAAAAGAAAAGCTACCATGCCGATAACTTCTAATGCCACATATAAACTAAGAAAATCTGTGGTGATAAAAGCAGAGTTTAAACTAACGTGTAAGAAAATAATTTGCCCATAAAAAAAAGCAATTTTATCTTTTTGCCAACAGTAAATTATCACTGCTGCTGTTACAATCGCATTAGTTAAAATAAAATAACCACTTATATTATCAACTCTAAAAGTAACCCCGAAATTATCTAATAATTGAAATTTTAAATTATAGTTATTTAAAAGTATTTGTAAACTATAAATAACCGAAATTAATGTTGTTAAAAGTGCTAAATATTTATCTAATTTAGGTATTAAATAAACAATAAAACCGAATAATAAAGGTACACAAATCCAAGCAATGGTTAAATTAATCATTATGAATTATTTTTTTCGATTTCTTTTGTTTCCAAAGTGGGATTATTTTTTGCTAATTTCATGATAGCTACTAACATTAAGGCTTGAGTTGAAAAACCAATGACAATAGCTGTTAAAATTACTGCTTGTGGTACAGGATCAGCATAATTAACAGTTTTTTCTGTGAGAATTGGAGTAAATAATCCATTCCTAGAAGCCACAAGTACAAAAAAAGTGATAATTCCTGTACTCATAATATCCATAGAGATAGTTTTCATCAACAGATTGTGTTTTAAAATTATTCCAAAAAAACCACATATAATTGTAAGTAAAATAAAGGTTTCTAACACCATAATTAATGAATAATGAATAATGAATAATTGATTACGAAGTAGCACTGTGAAATCAATAAAATATGTTTATTGGTGATTAAGTATAATTACTGATTTTTGTCCATGGCTAACTCCTTTGTAGAATAAGTGTTATTCTTAGTACTCAACACCTAATTCTTAATAGTTAATTTAAAAACCTTGCAAATTCCTAATTTCTAAAAAAAGTCTATTTTTTCTGAATCATCAATGGAAGTAATTTTATCAGATAATGAAGGTACTGGATCATATCCACCACGATTAAAAGGATGACAACGACAAATTCTTTTTGTAGCTAAATAAGTCCCTTTTATTGTACCATAGCGTTCGATAGCCGTTAACGCATATTGTGAACAAGTAGGCACAAATCGACAACTAGGAAGAAAAAGAGGAGAAATATAACGGCGGTAACAAGTGATGAGAAATATAAGTAATTTTTTGATCATTAATAAGTATTTTTTCAGGAATTTTTCATGATATTTTCACGATTTTAACAGTTTTTCTTGCTATTCTAAAGAGAAAAAATTATCCTAATTTAAACTAATCTTCGAGGTTATAATAACAATGAAAAAAAGCAAGTTTTGGTTAACCATAGTCGGAGTAGCTTTAATGATAGTTATAACTTACAAATTAGGATTATTTCAAATCTTTAGTCAAGGATTAAATAATGCTAATGACTGGATTGCTAGTTTAGGTGCTTGGGGTGCGATCGCCTTTATTGTGATATATATTATTGCTACTATATTTTTAATACCAGGATCAGCTTTAACCCTAGGGGGAGGATTAATTTTCGGGGTAATAAAAGGCTCAATCTTAGTATCCATCGCTTCTGTAGCAGGGGCAACTCTTTCATTTTTAATCGGGCGTTATTTTTTACGCACATGGGTAGAAAAACAAATTGACACCCAACCAAATTTTAAAGCAATAGATGTTGCCGTAGCACAACAAGGATGGAAAATAGTCGGCTTAACTCGTCTTTCCCCGCTTTTTCCTTTCGTATTTTTAAATTATGCTTTTGGCGTAACCAAAGTATCTTTAAGAGATTATGTTTTTGCCTCATGGATAGGAATGTTACCTGGTACAGTCATGTATGTTTATTTAGGCTCACTACCGAAAACCGCCTTAGAAGCAACTGGAGGAAATACAGATATTTTACGTTTAATCTTAAATATTGTTGGTTTAGTTGCAACTGTCGCTGTGACGATTTATGTAACTAAAATTGCCAAAAAAGCCCTTGATTCACAGGTAAACATAGACAATTAAAGATTAAGTATTAAATTTTAATTATTGCTATTATTTTAAATTTTTACAAAAATTATTATTTATCTGATCAAGTGAGTAAGTATAATTCTAGTCAATTTTCACTAAAAGTTTGTAAAATCAACATAAAACAATGAAAAAATATGTAGCTGAGTTAATTGGCACTTTTTGGTTAGTATTCGGTGGTTGTGGTAGTGCCGTTTTAGCTGCGGTATTTGCGAGTAAAGCCAATAGTGTCGTAGATGGAGCCGATTTTAATATTCATCTGGGGATTTCTTTTGTAGGTGTTTCCCTTGCTTTTGGTTTAACCGTCTTAACAGGTGCTTATGCAGTCGGACATATTTCTGGAGGTCACTTTAACCCTGCGGTATCCTTTGGTTTATGGATGGGAAAACGTTTTCCTAGTTCTGAATTACTACCCTATATCATTGCTCAAGTAGTAGGGGCAATTATCGCTGGTGGAATTTTATTTGTAATCGCCAGTGGTGGAAAAGGTGGGTTAGACTTAAGTGGAAGTAATCCCTTAGCTACCAATGGTTATGGAAACCATTCCCCCGGAGGTTATTCCCTCATCTCGGCATTAATTATAGAAGTAGTATTAACTTTTATCTTTCTAATTATTATTTTAGGCTCAACAGATAAACGTGCACCTGCTGGTTTTGCACCTATTCCCATCGGTTTAGGTTTAACATTGATTCACTTAATCAGTATTCCTGTTACCAATACTTCGGTAAATCCTGCTAGAAGTACTGGAGTAGCGTTATTTGCCGGAAATATAGAAATTATTGGGCAATTATGGTTATTTTGGTTTGCACCAATTCTAGGAGCAATTTTAGCAGGTTATCTTTATTCTAGCTATTTTGCTGAAACTGCTGTTACTCCGGTGGAAGAGATAGAAGAATAACGGGGAAAATTGACAATTAACAATAGACATCTCCAATAATTATTGAAACACGTTGATTAATTGACGATAAAATATCCTATTTTGATAATTTCAATACTTAAATTAATTTAATTTTTAATTTCTGGAGAAGTCTAATTAATCGTTGACAAAGTTATTGTAAAATTTAACCCTAAATTCGCATATTTTCAAAAAATACTAGGTAAAATTAAGTTTAATATTGGTGTACATATACAACTGTTTTATTTTGAAAAGTTAAATCACATTTTCAAAGTCCATTAAAATAGAACCTTGTTATTTAAAAATAGATCTTACCATCGGGCATCGTTACTCCTTCTAATATTGTCTCCGATAACTCTACTCCCGTTAAATCCGCATCTCGAAGATTTGCACCCCTTAAGTTTGTGTTTTTTAAGATTGCACCATTCAAACAAGCCCCCCATAAATAAGCACCTTGTAAATTAGCATCGCTTAAATCTGCACCCATTAAATTCGCTAAATTCAAATTGGCAAAACTTAAATCAGCTGCCCGCAAATCAGTTTCAGCAAGGTTACTTTTCATTAAATTAGCTTGGATAATTTCCGCACCTTTTAATTGTCCATGTTGCAACTCAACATCTTTCATATTAGCTTTATTTAACACACTACGACGCATGACAATATTATTTAAAGTGCTACCTGATAAATTACTCCCGTCTAATTTTACACCGCTCATCTTTGTGTCTGTTAAATCCATACCACTAAAATTCACCCCATGTAAATCTAAACCGTTAAGGAATGAGCCTTTGAGCTTTATACCATATAAACTCGCACCTCGTAAATTGGCACCACTTAACCTTGCATGGTTTAAATTACTCCAGTTTAAATTGGCACCCTGTAAATTTGCACCCCGAAAGTTAATGCCGTCTAAATTTGCACCACAAAGATTAACACCGGGTAAATTTGCCATGTAGAGATTAACCCACGTTAACACAGCACCGCTTAAGGTTGCACCCTCAAGATTAACCTTATTTAATTGTGCACCATGTAAATCTGCTTTTGTTAAATCAGCATCAATTAATAAAGCCTCTTTTAACTTAACAAAACTTAAATTTGCACCATATAAAAA
>NZ_VRZC01000015.1 GCF_016743215.1 Geminocystis sp. GBBB08 | reverse complement strand
ACCGATATTACCGGGAAAAAAAAAACTTTTTCACATGGTAACAAATTGAAAAAACTACAATGAAAAGGGTTGTTCTCTACCGCCACTACCAACAACTAAAACTTTCACTGTCATCTCAAATTCCTTGCGTAAATACCGTTGTTAATTTTAGCGGAAATATATCCTTTTCCTTCACTAGAAGAACATTTTTGATAGTAATAATCTATAGAGGCTTTGTAATAGAATTTACGACTCTTAATTAAGATTATTTCTTTTTCCTGACAGTTAAAAGATATTTTCATAATGTTTACTTATTAAGTAGCACTGAAAGGTGATCAAGATTGAATAAAAAATTATTGACAATAAGGAGTAATATCTTCCCCTATTTCACAAAGAAAAGATAACGCACGAAAGCGTAAAATCATTAAATCTTCATAAAAAGGATTCAGTTTACATAGAGGCGGAATTTTTCCTAGATATAAGTTAAACAGCCTAATTTCTTTAGCAAAAGGACATTGATTGGGAATTAAACGAACAATTTTTTTTGCTGTTTCTTTTTCTTTAATTTCTAATTTTTCTAGTTTTATTTTAATAATTTTTAGAGGAGACAAAAAGGTTTTGTTGATTACATTATTAATTTTTAACATTGTGGAATCTTTTTATTGATAATTTTTACTTAACTATAATTAGTTTACTTATAAATAAAAAATATAACAACTCACTATTTATATAAATATCTTTTATATAAGATAAGGTTAACTGAAGAGGTAGGCTTAGCTGAAGGGTAAACAAATTAATCCTGACTTGAAATACCTTACCCTTACAATTAAATTTAGCAAACCTTAATTAAAATACCTTCCACCAACGACGACTACCATCAGGAAAAGTAGTAGTCCAATTTACCTTTGCATCTTTTAATTGTTGTTGATTAATTTTAGCATTTTTGAGATTAGCACCACATAAATTAGTATTAGTTAAATTTGCATTGGTAAAATCAGCACTACTCAAATTTGCACCTTTAAAATCGGCATTTTCTAAATTACTTTTGGAAAAATAAGTTTGAGTAAGATTAGCATTATTAAAATTAGCATTACTTAAATCTGCACCATAAAAATTAGCCTGAGATAAATTAGCTTCTGTAAAAATAATTCTTTGTAATTGAGCATAACGAAAAATACATTTATTTAATTTACTTCTTTCTAAATTTAAACCTTGTAAATCCTGATCACTAAAATCTTTTTTCCCATTATTAAAAGCAGTTAAAAATTTATCTTCATCCCATTTTAACGAAATATTTTTCGGTTTATTTTCTCGTCTTTGTTGAATAGC
The DNA here is from genome assembly GCF_016743215.1 of Geminocystis sp. GBBB08. Classification (GTDB taxonomy): domain Bacteria; phylum Cyanobacteriota; class Cyanobacteriia; order Cyanobacteriales; family Cyanobacteriaceae; genus Geminocystis. The sequence continues at coordinate 39,566 of NZ_VRZC01000015.1, read as the reverse complement.
TTTTTGGATTTTTTCTGTAGCTGAAAAGGTATTAGTTAATTGAGTATTGTTTATGTCAGTAACAGTAGAATCTCCTTGAATATCACTAAGTTTAATTTCTTTAGGAGTTTGAATACTGGTAATATTTTGGCTTAAACTTTGTTGAAAAGGTTGGATATTAAGAACTTCAATTAACTCATCCATAGTTTTATAACGTTGACGGGTATCTTGGGCTAACATTTTTTGAATAACCTTTACTAAACCACTACTAATATTAACATCTTGTTGCCAAAGTAACTGCCCTGTATCAGGATCAATATTAAAATTCTTCGGAGATTTACCCGTTACTAGATAAACACAAGTTGCTCCTAAAGCATAAATATCACTAGAATATACCGGACGCATAGCTAACTGCTCAGGGGGAGCATAACCCATTGTACCCACAGAAAACTTTGTTAAAGCTGTGTTTCCCATTGTTTTAGCTAATTGAGTATTTACTTGATCTTTTACCGCTCCAAAATCTATTAATACTAATTTACCATCCTTTTTCTGGCGTAAAATATTAGCCGGTTTAATATCTCGATGAATAACTTTTTCTGAATGAAGATATTTAAGAATAGGGGAAATTTCCTCTAAAAACCTTCTTAAAGCAATTTCTCCATAAACTCCCTGAGTTTTCACTTCTCGCTGTAAATTTTGACCGTTAATCAATTCTTGAATCAGATAAAATTGTTCTTGATCTGTAAAATAATCCATCAACTTTGGTATTTGAGGATGATTAATTTTACCTAAAGTTTTGGCTTCCCTCTCAAATAAACTAACCGCAGTTTTAAATGCTTGAGGATCATCTGTCAGAGGACGTAATTGTTTCACTACACACAAAGGATCACCCACGACTGTTAAATCAACACCCACAAAAGTTGCCCCAAAACCACCTTTACCTAACATTTTGATCACTCGATAGCGATTATTTAAAATTAAACTAGAGCCACAATTATTACACTTCTTTAATTTAGGGTGATTTTTCGGTTCAGAACAATTAGGGTTAACACAGTAACTAATAATCATCGTTTTGTCATCAATTTCTCGATAAAGTGATTTTGTGAGATTTAAGAAAAAGGTGGATAAGAGGAGGATACTAGGGGAGATAGGAAGGCTAGGAGAAGAGGAGAGCCGGAGAAGAGATAAAATTTCTAAATTCTAAATTCTAAATTCCTCATTAATTACCACCATCTTCTTTTACCATCAGGAAAAACTGTGCGCCAATTAGTTTTAGCCGTTTTAAGTTGTTCATCATCGACTTTTGCATCCTTGAGAATTGCTCCGGCTAAATTAGCATCTTTTAAAATAGCACTATTAAGATTCGCCCCCGTTAAATCTGCACCTTGTAAATCGGCATTTTTCAAATTAGCTTTATATAATTCCGCTCTTTGTAAATTAGCTTCTTTAAGATTTGCTTGGGCTAGATTAGCATTATAATAATTAGTTCGATAAAGATTCGCTTTTTGTAGATTTACCCCAATTAGTTTACTTTGAGAAAAACTTGCCCCTGACAATTTTAAACCTTCTAAATCTAATTCGCTTAAAATCTGTTGAGAAAAATTACGGTTTCCCTTGCGATAATCTTGAGTTATTGTTTCTGGAGTTAATTGTAATTTAGATTGACTTGAGGAAGAAACATTAAGTTGACTTCTTGAGGATGGAGTATTACCGCTTAACTTTTCCTTTCTTTTTCTAATGGCGTCTGCCAAATTTTGAGAAGTTGAACTCGCAATAGTAATATCTTCATCATCGTCATTTGATTCTTTACTGGTACTTAAATTAACCATGCTTCCTGCTAATTCTTGTTCATAAGGCACTAAATCTAAAGCTTTGATCACATCATCCGCTGAGACATAACGTTTACGAACATCCAACTCCAGCATTTTATTCAAAACTTTCGCAAAATTAGCACTGACATTAGTATATTTTTCCCATTCTAATTCCCCCGTTGTGTTATCACATAAATCTTTTGGTGCTTTTCCCGTCAATAAAAAAATGCAAGTAGCCGCTAAAGCGTAAATATCACTAGAATATACTGGACGCATGGCTAACTGCTCTGGCGGTGCAAATCCCATTGTACCTACAGATATTTTAGTAAAGGCACTTTGAGGGTTTTGATTCATTAACTGAGTGTTAGCCTGTTCTTTTACAGCCCCAAAGTCAATTAAAAATAATTTGTTCGTTTCCTTTTCCCGTAAAATATTTCCTGGTTTTATATCTCTATGGATAACTTTCTGAGAGTGAATATATTTTAGAACGGGTAATATATTACGAAGAAACTGCTTCGCCGAACTTTCCTGATAAACACTACCTTTTTTAATTTCCTTTTCTAAATCTTTCCCTAAGATAAAATCTTGAATTAGATAAAATTGATCATTTTCTTCAAAATAATCTAAGAGTTTTGGTATTTGGGCATGATCTAACTTAGCAAGAGTTTTCGCTTCCCTCGCAAATAAATCTAAAGCTGTGCGGTGAGATTCAGGATTAGCCGTACCAAGTTCTAATTGTTTTACCACACAATAACGATTTTTTTGAACCATGTCCACGGCTAAATAAGTTGTCCCAAACCCCCCCCTACCAATTTTTTTGATAGCCACATAGCGTCTATGAAGCACCAGATTTGACTGACAACTCCGACACTTTTTTGTTCTCGTATCATTTTTGGGATCTTCACAATGGGGGTTGAGGCAATAAATAACACTCATTCACTTTCCTTTCAACCGTGAGGTAATTTTGATTATTCATCAAGAGGTAATTATAGTGTATCTTAATTTTTCAACACCAATAACCACTTTACCTAAAGTTTATCAAAAAATATTGAACTAAGAAATTAGAAATTAAGAATAAACAAAGGATTTAAACCTCTTGTTAGGAATAATATATTTTACCGGAGATTTTTAAATATGTTAGAAGATCTAAGTATTACGTCTCAACCATTACTTCCTACTTAATTTCCTCTTCACTCCAATCAATTTCTCCCGCCTCATTTTCTCCATTATGATTAGTAGATGAGTTCTCATTTTCCTCCTCTAACCATTCTTCCCAATCATCATTCACTTCTAAACTCGGAGAATCACTTTCCAAATCTGGATTTATCCCCGCTTCATCCGTGATAATTTCTTCTTCTGGCATTTCGATAAAATCGTCCCAATTTTCTTCTACCACTTCAGTTTCTTCTTTCTCCTCATCCATAAAGATTTCTTCTTCAGCAACAATACCTAAATCTAATGGCATATCATCAAAATTTTCTGATTCATCACCATCATTTACTGATTCTGGTATTTCGTTTTCTATCTCATCAATCCAATTTTCACCATCATTTTCGCTGGTTTCTTCATCTTCTTGATTTTCTTCATAATTAAAAGAATTTTCAGTAACATAATTATTTTCAAGAATATTTAAATTATCTGTAAAATTATCCTCTTTTATCCCATTTTCTTCTATCGATAAAGGCAATAACTTTTCAGAGGACTCTTGAATAAAAGACTTTATTTCTAGTGAATTTCCTGCAATAATTTGTAAAATTTTAACTAAAGTTTCCCTATTTTTATCCCAAGTTTCATAAGCATTTTTGACTTGTTTTTGATGAAATTTTAGGACACTATTATCATCAGAAACCAGACTTTTATCACTTATTTTAGTAGTTAATCCTTTTAATAAATTAATTTTCGTTTCAATATTTCCTATTTTATCTTTTCCTTTAGCAGTAGTAGTTAACTTCAGTTTTAAGCTATTACTTAAACCCACTAAAAGAATTTGTTGTAATTTTTTCTTTTCTAATAATTCCTTTATATCTTCATGATTACTCATTATTTTTATTCCTTAATTTATTTATTTTTTAACAATTTTACTAACTTTAAATATACCCTAACAATTATTAGCAGATACAAACAAAAAATTGAAGTACCTTTTTAAAAAAGAGATTTAGAGAATCAAATCATACTTCATAACTTTGATCGATCATTCATTGCTACAATATAAGTAATTAACTTAATTTATCTATATTTTCTTGCAATAAATTAAACATTTTTTGTAAACTTTGGGCATTTTGTAAAATTTTTTCGTGAGCTTTATCTACTTCTTGAAAGTGTAAATGTTCAACACTATTATCCCCTAATTCATTATCAATTTCATTTTGTAATAAATCAATAAAAGTTCGACAAGATGCTAAGGGAGAGTTATACTGATCATTAGTAATGGTAACTATTTCTATTTTCATTACCTCTGACATCGCCATCGCCATCGCCTCTTCAATTTCTCCATGTCTAATTTTGGCTTTTACTTCTTCTATTTTGCTCATGATTTACATTACCTTAAATTTTTTCTTTCAATTAGCTTAACTCAAATTGTCTGTAACAACTTACCAAAAATCTGTGACCTGAAAGTTTAAATCTGCTAACATATTTCGTAATAAAGGTAAACTTAACCCAATTACATTACTATGACAACCGATAATTTTATCAATGAAAACTCCCCCTTTACCTTCTAAAGCAAAACTACCAGCACATTTCAAAGGCTCTTGTGTCCCTACATAGGCTTTAATAGTAAAGTCATCAATATCAGCGAAATATACCTCCGTAATGCCACAATTAATGATTTTTTCTTGGGTATTAGTGTTAATTAAAGCATGACCTGTATATAATTTACCCATTTTTCCTCTCATTTTTTGCCAACGGGCGATCGCCATTTCAGGATTTTCAGGTTTACCATAAATTTCATCTTCCATTTCTAACACAGAATCGCAGCCTAAAATTAAAGCTGAAGAATAAAGACTTGCAATAATTTCCGCTTTTTTCCATGCCAAAGTATTGACTAAATCAACAACATCTGTTACAGTAATTTGAGACTCATCATAATCACTACTATGAACAATAGGTTCAATACCAATCATTTTTAACAGTTTTAAACGAGCGGGAGAAGCCGAAGCCAAGACAAATTTAGTCATAAAATCAGTTAATTAGCAAAAGTTTTTCGTCAGAAGGATTTTTCTCGCAAAGACACAAAGAAAAGTTGCAAAGGGTTTTTTGTCTTGTTAAGAAAGGTTAAAAGATTTCGTTACTGTTTTGAATAAATCTCCCACATTTTGCCATCGAGATTCTGTGGTGGAAATGTTAAACGTATATAGTTTTCCGTTTTTTGTCGCCACACTGGCTAAGTTATGACGATATTCATTATTTGATAATTTGACTTTATATTCTAGTAAGTAATAATCTTGTAAATTTTGTTCTCTTTTTTCCGCAGAAATTAATTCGGCTTCCCTTCCATTGCTAGAATCTTGGTTAACCATTTTCATAAACCGATAACCGACATCCGTAGGAGTGCCTAAATCTGCTAAATTTTTCTTTGAATCTATTTTACTCACAATTACGCTTAAATTTTCACTAGGTTCCAGAAAATCTTTAAAAACTACATCTACCCCCTCACTAACATTTTTTACATCTACCAACATCCAACCATTAGGATATAAAAATTGATAACCGTCTATACCGTCAACATAAGCTTGTAAACCACTAAGTGCAGATGAACAAGAAGTCAAAGTAATGCTAAAAATAATTAATATGATCGAGATAAAAGATTTTAACATATATAGTTTAAAAGTAGTTGACTTCCTAATTATCTCATGAACTGAAGATCTTTCTTGTATCTTATTTCCAATTTTACTTATGTTATGTTATTTCTAATCATTTCTTTTTACACCGATAAATTTAGAATTACTAACTAGATTAACTTATTTAATCCACATTAATAAATTAATGAACCATCAATATTCTCTTAGTAGTAATAATAGTTTAAGCAAAACAATCCATGGGCTTAAGACTTCTAATCAACAGGTAATTTTAACAATTTTAGAAACCATTATTCATCATCCTTTATTAACTTCAGAAATTGATAAAAGAAAACAAGAAAAAGTTATTTATCGTCTTAACTATAATTATAAGTTAGAGATATTTATTACTCATATTCTTCACCATCAAGAAAATATAGTTAAATTTCTCAATATTTTTGATAAAAGTAAACTTAAAAGAATTATAGTCTTTAAAGAAGGACTTTCAGTCAAGATAATTGATATTGATATTAATATTAATCGAGAACATAATTTAATCAATACCGAAATTATCCATAACTTTAGAAGCAGAGAAAATTTAAAAATACAACCTGAAGATTTTGACATCCAGTTTAACGACTTTTTTTGTCAGAGTTTACAAAGTTTAAATATTTTCGTTACTAATCCTCAAAAACTTTTACTCTCCTCAGAAGAAATTGATAACATCAAAAAACCTTTACCTTTACTTTTGCACGGATTTAACAACACTGGAAAAACCACAGTATCTTTAATCAAAGCTATACAAGCCAGTAAAACTAATCCAGAAGGAAAAATCCTTTATCTTACTCATACTCTAAATAATAAATATCAAACTCAGTATCCATCTCAACCATTATTGAAAGGAGAAAAGATTGATAACTTCATTATCCGTGACTTTATTTATTTTATTCGTAAATTTGCTCAAGATAATCATCTTTTACAAGATAACAGATTTCTCAGAAGTAAAGAAATTACTTATACTGACTTTAAGTTTAAGTTTTTAGCTAATCAAGAAATAGAAGATATTGAATCATCTCATTTATGGCACGAAATTTATTATCTTATCAAAGGAAATGGTAGTTATACCAAGAATACTTATAATTTAATTTCCTTAGAAAATTATCAACAACAAATTCAACAATATACTTTTTTATCTCCAGAAATTAACCCTAAACAAATTTATCAATTAGCGGTTAAATATCAACAATGGTTAACTCAATATAACTACTGGGATGAAATAGATTTAAGTAACTATATTTTAGAAAATATACCTCATAATTTTAGCGGAATTTATGCTCAAGTTTATTGTGATAACGCCCATAAATTTAATGACATAGCTTTACAATTAATTCTCACTTTAACCCAAAAATCTGACGAGAAAAATTTAATCAATAATTTTTGTTTTACCTACGATAGTCAAAAATCTATTTATGACTGTGCAACTTTTGTCAAAAAAATTCAAAAAATTGTCTCCTCTGATAATAACTCAACTATCCATGAAGGAAAATTAACCTTTAACTTAATTGCTAATCAAAACTTAATCAATTTTAGTCACGGGTTATTAAATTTAGAGTTAGAGAAAAAATCAAAAAGTAAAGATATTCTCAAAAATAATCGTATTCTTCCACAAAATACTAACTGCTTTTCGATTATTTCTCCCGAATCAAAGTTATTGAATTTAGGCATAAATTTTGGTTTAGATAAATGTATTATTGTTACTAATAGTCAAGAAAAGGAAAAGTTACTCAATATTTTTAAAGCCCGTCAAGAAGTTTCTAATAGTCGCATTCTAACTATTACCGAAATTGATGGTTTAAAATTTAATGAAATTATCCTTTGGAATTTTTTTAGCTATTTTAACAATATCAAATATCATAGTCTGACAACGGATTTATTAAAAAAATACTTATATCTTTGTTTAGGATGTGTCAAAGAAAAAATTTACTGCTATGAAACAAGTTTAAATATTGGAGAAAACTATCCTAATTTAGAAGATTACTTAACTAAAGGTAATCTTGAAATTTTAGAAGGCTTTTTTACCCTTTCTCTTGATGAGAATATTAACACTATCGCTCAATTTTATCATCATCAAGGTGCATGGAAACAGGCTTATGAATCTTATTGGCAGATAAAAAATTATCAAAAAGCAAAACTTATTCAACCTTACATTGCTGAAAGTGAAGGTAACTGGGGAAAAGCCGGAGATTTATGGAATATTTTAGAAAAATGGCAAAAAGCAGTTAACTGTTGGCAGGAAATAGACGATAATTTATGGTTAAAAAAATGGCGAAATTTGACTCCTTTACAGTGGCAGGAAAAAGCAAGATATTTTCAACAACATCATCATTATGATTTAGCTAGTATTTGTTATCAACAAGCTGAAGATACAGAAAATTATTTACAATGTTTAAAACTTAATCAAGAATGGGAAAAAGCCGGAGATGAATATAAAAAACAAGGCAAAGATGAAGCGGCAGAAAAATCTTACTTAATGGCAGAAAAAATTTATCGTCAAACTGGTGATTTATCTCGTTGTCGTTTGATGTGGGAAAAACAAAAAGCATGGGAAAAAACTGCCCTAATTAGGGAGGAAGAAAACCAATGGGAAAAAGCGGCTACCCTATGGGAAAAAATTGAAAAATGGGAAAATGCCGCTATTTGTTATCAAAAAAATTCTCAATGGGAAAAAGCCGAAAATTGTTGGCGAAAATTAAATAATTGGGAAAATATCGCCTTATGTTGTCAGGCACAAGAAAAATGGCAAGAATCAGCAAAAATTTGGCAAAAATTACAGCAATGGCAAAAAGCCGCTGAAAATTATTTAAAAATTCCCCAACTTCCTCAAGCTGCTGAAAGTTACCAACGAGGAATGTATTGGCAAGAAGCAGAAACTTGTTGGCGTCAACTTAATCATCTACCCAATATCGCTACTTGTTGTGAATCTCAACATAAATGGCAATCCGCCGCACAAATTTGGCAACAGTTAGAAAATTGGCAAAAAGCAGGTTACGCATGGGAAATGACGAGAGAGATAAAAAAAGCAGCTTTTTGTTATGAAAAAGGAAAACTTTGGTCAAAAGCAGAAGAATGTTGGCTAAACTTAAAAAATTGGGAAAGACTTGCCCTTATTTATCAAAAAACAGGAGAATGGGAAAAAGCAGGGAAAGCATGGTTAAAAATAGACGAAAAAAAATCTGCAGCGAAATGTTACTCTCAAGGAAAATTATGGAGTTTAGCCGAAAAATTATGGCGAGAATTAAAAAATTGGCAAGAAGTCGCCTTTTGTTGTTATCAACAGCAAGATTATGAAACTGCCGCTAATCTTTGGCAAAAATTACAGCAATTTTCCTCTGCTGGAAAAGCATGGCAAAAATTAGAAGCATATTCTCAAGCCGGTGAGTGTTATGAAAAAGTAGAAGAATGGCAATTAGCAGAATTTTGTTGGCGTAAACTTCAAGACTGGGAAAAAGTCGCTATAGCTTGTCAAAAACAACATCACTGGCAAAAGTCTGCTGATATTTGGTTACAGTTAGGAAAATTATCTAATGCTTCCCTTGACTATGAATTAGCACAAAATTGGCAAAAAGCAGAAGATTGTTGGCGACAATTACAACAATGGGTTAACGTTGCCATTATGTGTGAAAGACAAGAAAAATGGTTAGAAGCCGCACAAACTTGGCACAAAGTTAAACCAGAAGAGAAAGCTGCTTGGTGTTATGAAAAAGTCGAAGCATGGCAAGAAGCTGAAAACTGTTGGCGTAAATTAGAAAATTGGCAAAAAGTTGCTATCCTCTGCGAAAAACAGCAAAAATGGCCAGATTCTGCTAAACTTTGGCAAGAATTAAATCAATGGCAAAAAGCAGCTACCCTATGGGAAAAAATTAATCGATTAGATTCGGCGGCTATTTGTTACGAAAATGCAGAAAATTGGCAAAAAACTGAAGAATGTTGGCATAAATTAAAAAACTGGCAAAAATTAGCTGAAGTTTACGAAAAACAAAATAAGTGGGAATTGGCTTCTCAGTTGTGGGAAAAACAACAGACATGGGAAAAAGCCGCTTCTTCTTGGTTAAAAATAGATAAAGTCGAAAAAGCCGGTAACTGTTATGAAAAAGTTGAAAATTGGCAAAAAGCCGAAGAGTGTTGGCGTAAATTAGAAAATTGGCAAAAATTAGCTGAAGTTTACGAAAAACAAGAGACATGGGAAAAAGCCGCTTCTTCTTGGTTAAAAATAGATAAAGTCGAAAAAGCCGGTAACTGTTACGAAAAAATTGAAAATTGGCAAAAAGCCGAAGAGTGTTGGTTACTTATGGGTAACTGGGAAAAAGCCGCTATCATGGCTGAAAAACAATACAAATGGGAAACCGCCGCCCATATCTGGCAAACCCAACAACAGTGGCAAAAAGCTGCACTAATTTGGTTACAAATTCCTGAGTTAGATAAAGCTGCTGTTTGTTATCAACAAGGAGAATTTTGGGATTTAGCAGAAAACCTTTGGCGACAACTTGAAGACTGGGAAAAAGTTGCTTTTACCTGTGAAAAACAAAACCAATTAGATAAAGCCGCCTTCGCTTACATTCTTCTTAATAATTATCAACAAGCAGGAGAAATTTATGAAAAGATAAAACTCTACTCAGAAGCTGAAAACTGTTGGCGACAAATACAAAATTGGCAAAGAGTTGCTTTAATTTGTGAAAAACAATCTAAATGGGAAAAAGCCGCCCAAGCATGGGAATTGATTTGTGAGTGGGAAAAAGCCGCCTTAGCTTATCAAAATGCTCAATTATGGCAGAAAAATGCTGATTGTTGGCATAATTTGTCTCGATATGATATGGTAGCCATTGCCTATCAACAACAAAAACAATGGCAAAAAGCCGCACAAACTTGGTTATTAAGTGATGTTAAAGACAACATTATTAAAGCTGCCCTTTGTTATGAACAAGGATTATACTGGTCATTAGCTGAAGAATGTTGGCGTAAAATATCTCAATGGGACAAAATTGCCTATACTTGTGAACAACAAGGTGAAAGTAAATGGGATAATGCTGTCGAAGCGTGGCAGTTAGCCGGAAATAAACTCAAAGCCGCTAATTTACTTAGAAAAATGGGTAAATGGAAACAAGCCGCTTTAATGTTAGCTAATCGAATTTAGCTTACACTTCTTTCGTAACTTAGTTAACAACTAATAAATTGATTGTTATATATTTGTTTTGTAATCTGTTTTTTTCTCCTACTATTCTAGTCTTAAGAGTCTTCTAGTCTTTTAGTTTTTTAATAATTTCTTCTTCCTTATTTTTATTATTTAATCAAAAATTCAGGAAAATATCAGCTTATTAAGATTTAATGGAAAATAGTTCGACAATTATTTATTAAATATCATCCCTCTTTATTCCCTAAATAATGCTAAGAAAAATTACCTCTAATCTTTCTACCCTAAAAACTATTGACTTTAATTCTTTAAAATTTCGTTTAACTTTAGGTGTCGCATTACTTTCAACTTTGGCTTTAGGTAGTGTTGCTTTATGGATGAATTGGAAAATGCAAAATTTGTTAATCATGACTCATAAACAAACTGTTAATTCTATTGCAAATCGTTTTCCCCATGATGTCGAAATTTATAGTGAAATGGTATCTTTAGAGGTAGGTATTCAAAAAACTATCAACAATTTATCCAATTATAAAAATATTTTTTGGTTTAAAAATAACCATAATCATATTATTGCTCAATCTAGTTACTTTTACCCTCAATTAGCTACTTTTAATTATATTTCTTCCCATCCTCAAGTTATCATTATTGCTGAAAATTATTGGCTTATTTGCGGTATTCCTTTTCAACGAAATCAGCACTTAATTGGTTATTTATATATCGCCCAAAATATTACTAATGAACAAATTTTATTTACCTATTTAATTCGCACTTTAACTATTACTACTATTCTCGCTATTACTATTATGATTACGGCGATCGCCTGTTATATTTCTTATTCTTTAAAACCCTTAGAAAAAATTTGTAATGTAGCCCAAAATATCTCCGCAGATAAATTAAAAGAAGTCTCAATTAACTTTAATAATAGCCCTAGTGAAGTCAAAAAATTAGCTCAAACATTAGAAAAAATGTTGATGAGATTAGGAGAAACTTGGGAAAATCAACAACAATTATTAAATAATGTTTCTCATGAATTAAGGACACCTTTAACTATTGTATCAGGTTATTTACAAAGTACTCTCAGACGAGGAGAAAATCTTACTTTAATACAAAAAGAAGCCTTATCTGTTGCTGTATCAGAAGCCAATCGCACCGTACAATTATTAGAAGATTTATTAGATTTAGCTAGGGCTGATAATGGTAATATTCAGATGGAATTAGAAATAGTTATAGTCAATGATCTCATTCGAGAAATTATCAGTATGGCTCAACAATATCGTACCAGAAATATTCTCTTAACGGAAGAATATAATAACATCTCTATTAAAGTTGATCGCAACAGATTTAAACAAATTTGTCTCAATTTAATTGATAATGCTATCAAATATTCCCCTGAAAATACGGATATTCATATTATCTTAAAACAACATAAATCAGCTATAATTGAAATTCATGATCAAGGAATTGGTATTCCTTTAGCCTTACAAAATAGAATTTTTGAGCGTTTTTATCGAGTGGATGAAGCGAGAAATCGAGATACCGGAGGCACTGGTTTAGGATTAGCTATAGTTAAAAGTTTAGTTACTACCATGAATGGTAAAATCAACTTAATTTCTCAACCTGACAAAGGGAGTATTTTTACCCTTACTTTTCCTTTATTCGAGTAAATTTCTCTCCTCATCAATAATTACTTATCCCTTAATTTTATTTTCTCTTGAAAGTTAAGTTATATCCCCGTAATGGTAACAATTAGAGTTAGCTGGAATAGTCAAAAATATGCTAATGTACAATGTAAGTTATATCTAAAAAATAGAAATGAGAAAAACACTTTATATCCCTGATGAATTATGGGAGCAATTAAGTAGTTACTTGCAAAAACATCCCGAAGAAAATGTTTCTAGCGTAGTGCAAGAGGCATTAAAAGACAAGTTGCGTCCTCGTAACGGTGCAAGGCTATTAGAATTAGCAGGAATAGTCAAAAATGCTCCTGCTGATGCCTCTACTAACAAAAATAATCGCTAATGAAACGATTAGTATTAGATGCAGGACCATTAATAGCTTTATTATCCCAAAAAGATAATTATCACGATGAAGCTAAACGAGGTTTTAGTCAAATTTCTGTTGCTTTTGGTGAAGTTTTAACGCCATTACCGATATTATTTGAAGTTTATAAATTTGTATCTCGAAATGAATCGGTAAAAATAGCATTGTTTGTGACATTCATCAATTAAGTTTCTATACTTTCCAAGGGCATAACTTGAGTTTGTTGATCTATAAATGGCGATGTCGTAAAAGCTCAGATTATGATCTTGCCGAGTATAATTTTATTTCTTAATTTTTGAGTCCTCAATTGCTAAAAAATAGTCTGAGTATTATTACTTATTGTAAAATCGGGAAGCTTCCTGAAAATCCTTAATCTAAAAAATCTGTTAAAATCTCATCAGGTTCATCTTCTATTTCTTCATTGATCATTAAAGCATGACTTAGTCGATTAAAAGGGCGAGAAACAACATTAGTTTGTAAACTAGCTACTAATTTTTCGATTATGTCTAGTCTATTTTGTAGCTTTTCAATTTGATAATCTTTTGTTTCTAAAATTTTTAATCTTTCACTTAATTCTTGATAGTTCTCTTGCAATCTATTAATATTAAGATTATCTAAATTATACCCTAAATATTGACCAATCACATCGGTAATGAAGTCTGATAAAGATTGTTGTTTTTCTATAGCTAAACTCTCTATCTTTTCACGCCATTCTATCGGTAAATCTAAATTAACATTTACAGATTTATTATTAATGATTTTCTCCCTCATTTATAAAATTAATAAGTCCTAATAATTAATTACTAATTGCTAAATTCATTATTTATTGCTAATTGATAATTGTTAATTGCTAATTAAATTAGAGCTTAACTCATTTTAAATTTACCACCCTTAGCAGGATCTGTCCAATCACAAGAATAACCTTTGGTTTCTGCCACAAATTGATTCCAAGGAATAGCATCCACAGGCCCATTAGTAGCGTAAACTATATCGAATAAACCATCATCTCTAATTTGTCCAATACGCACAGTTTTTGAAATATGATGATTAGGTAACATTTTAACAGGCCCATGGGGGGCTGCAAATTCTTGCCCTATCGCCGCCATTCTCACCTTTTCAATGTCATCCGCACCACCTGCTTTTTCCACAGCCTGTTTCCATAAATATACCATAGTATAAGCCGCTTCCATCGGATCATTTACTACTCTATCTTGACCATATTCTGCCTTAAAAGCATCCACAAACTTCTTATTTTCTGGACTTTCTACGGTTTGAAAATAATTCCAAGCGGCATAATGTCCTTTGAGATATTCTACCCCAATTTGTTGCACTTCTTCTTCGGCGATACTTACTGACATAACAGGAAATTTATCTGGAGTTAAACCAGCCGCTTGAATTTGTTTGAAGAAAGCTACGTTACTATCACCATTAAGACTGTTAAATATTACCCCCCCATTTGGTAATGCCGCTTTAATTTTAGCAATAATGGGCGTAACTTCTGTACTACCTAATGGTAAATAATCTTCTCCAACCACTTTACCACCTTTTGCCGCTAATTGAGCTTTAATAATCGTATTAGCAGTGCGTGGAAATACATAATCTGAACCAACTAAGAAAAATTCTTTCCCTTTATTCTGTAACAACCAATCCACTGCTGGTTCAATTTGTTGATTTGGTGCCGCACCCGTGTAAAATATATTTTTAGAACATTCTTGACCTTCGTATTGTACAGGATACCACAGCATATGATTTTTTGATTCAAAGACTGGTAATACCGCTTTACGACTAGCTGAAGTCCAACATCCAAAAACCGTAGCTACTTTATCTTGATCTATTAGTTTAGTCGCTTTTTCGGTAAAAGTAGGCCAATCTGAGGCACCATCTTCGACTACAGGCTCAATTTGTTTCCCTAACACCCCTCCCGCTGCATTAATTTCTTTAATGGCTAATTTTTCAGCATCCACAACACTGGTTTCACTAATAGCCATTGTACCGCTCAGGGAGTGTAAAATACCTACTTTAATCTTATCACCGGAAGGAGCCGGAGTTTCTGTGGGAGTGGGAGTTTCTGTGGGAGTATTTGTTGCCGTATTATCAGCAGGTGGAGGAGAGTTTCCACAGGCTTTTAATAGTAAACTTGTACCTAATGTGGCTGAACCGTATAAGAGAAATTTTCTTCTTCCTAGTCTGGACATAATCTATTGTTTACTGATTTTTGTTTTAAACTTACTAATACTAAAGATAAGATTAATATTTTTATGTATCGTAATATACAAAATTTTATGTTATATATTAGAAGTAAACAAAAGTATTGAAGACCTTAGCCAATGGAGATCTAATTTTTTGTTAAGATATAATTGTATGTTTCATTTAACCAAAAACAGATATTAGTCAATGAAAAGTAAGTTAATTGTTTTGACATTAATCTGTATTCTTATATCTGGAGTTGCTATTTTTTTTCTTGGAGGAATTAATCCCCAATTATTAGAGAATATTGTCGCTAAATTAGGTATATTTGCCCCTTTTCTTTATATTTTTCTCTACATTTTGGCGACTATCTTACTTTTACCTTCTACTCCTTTAAATATTAGCGGTGGTTTAATTTTTGGTTTTTGGTGGGGGCTTCTTTGGACAGCTATTGGTGCTATCATCGCTTCCATGGTGAGTTTTGTCTATGCCAGATTTTTAGGGAGAAAATGGGTAAAAAAAAGATTTGGTATTCATTTACAAAAATTGGATAAAGAAATCAAACGAGGAGGAATGGGATATATTTTTGCTATTCGTTTATTGCCTTTGATTCCTTACGGTATTGTTAACTTTGGTGCTGGTTTAACTTCTGTCAGTGAAAAAGATTATTTTCTTGGGACTATTTTTGGTACAATTCCGGGTATTTTGCCCTTTGTCATGATGGGTGCAGGAATTTCCACTATAGAAAAAGGTGATATGGTAACTATTACTCTCTCTTTAGCCTTAACCGGTTTATTGATAGGTGGTGCTACCTTTTATCAAAAAAAAATTTAATAAATTATTTTAACAGAAAAAACGCACAAACCACTCCTCCCAAGCACTACGGCTCAAGAAAAGGTGGCTGTTAATTTTTATCAAAATTTTGGGTTTAAAACCTCGTCCTTCTAGGAAGGCTTTCTATTTCTTAATTTTCAAACCCTAATCCTAGCATTAATCCTAGCATTTTTTTCTAAAGTGTCAAGAATATAACAGTTTGAGAGTTATTAATATTTAATTTACCACAACCTATTTTCCGATTGCTATAGGAGTTTACTTTTAGAGATTTTACTTAAGGAGTAGGAGTAGGCTATAATGAAACATCAAAACTTGATGATAAAATAAGAATGCTAAAAAAAAATAGCTTTGATTCCAGTCAAATAATGTTTCGCACTGATGAATTAATGAGTGCAGCATCAAATCGTTATAAAATAACTGTAGCCGTTGCTAAAAGAGCGAAACAAAGAAGAAAAGAAGATTTTGAAAATATAGAAGAGGTGATGAAACCCGTACTCAGAGCTATTATAGAAATGTCTGATGAAATTACCCAACCTGAAATTATTAGCGATGACTAATATAAAAATATTATGGAGAAGTAAGTGGTTAAATTTATCTTTATTTTTAACTACTTTTATCTTAGTTAGTTATTTTAGTGCTTTTGGTTTTGTTTTGAAATTATTAGGCGAAAATTTTTCCTATTCTCCGATGGTATTTGCCCAAACTATGACTCCTGAAAAGGTAGCCGAAGAAGTATATCAACGAATACCTGACTTGCCACTGCAAAATAATTATATCCGTAGAGAAACTAATCAAATAGCCATAGAAAATACTTTTGTTAGTCGTCTTGTTCGCTATCATCAATATAGCAAAAGTCGGCCGACTATTTTTCGTTTAGATTGGAAGTTAACTTTGGCAGATTATCTCGGTAAAAATGAAATTATTAATGATGATCGTTATCCTGGTAATAATACTTTAACACGAAATCCCCTAGAAGGCGATCGCCAAATTATTGAGACTTTAACCGTGAAACAAAGAAATAATTTAGTCAATGTGTTAGTGAGTATTTATAACCCTAACGCCGAAAATAAACCGAAGGAAAAACCCCAACAAACTCAACAAAATAATAATTCTTCTTCTCCTATTTTGGTGTTACCAACTCCTGGAGGTGCTGATTTATTATCACCTTAATTGATAGTAAGCTAGGAAAATATCTAACTCCTTTGGTGAAGGGAAGAGAGAAGAGTTATCACTTTAATTAAAGGTAGGTTAAATTAAGGAAATAAAACTCAAATTTTTTCAGATTTTAATTGTTAGGGTTACATTTGCTTGAATCTAACCTACTTGATTAATTACTAAAAATAAATGTAATTCTTAGGGTTGCACATTATTTAATCTCAGCTACTTGATTAATAGTTAATTATAAAACATGGGTAAACTAATTCTTTTTAAACTAGAATCCGGTAGTTTTGTGAATGGCTTTGATGTCAGTTTACAAATTTGTGAAGATAATCCCGATGGTATCACTCATCCTTTTACTACTATAACTGGCAAACTTCCACCCTGTCAACCTATCACTCAACATTATCAACAATGGCAGGAAAGTTATCGTAGTTTGCATCAAAAAGTCAGATTAGGATCATCTAAACAACAAGTTACTCACGTTACTAATAATTGTCAAGTTTCTGCCTCTCAACTTAAGGAAACTTTACGAAATTGGTATCATTGCGAAATCGAATCTTTCGGTAAAATCAGGGAAAAATTATTAACAGAATTAGATACTCAAGAATCTATTAGACTTTTGATTCAAACTAATATTAAAGAATTGCGTTTTTTACCTTGGCATTTATTTTTTGATTCTTTTCTTAATTTATATCATAAAGCTGAATTAGCTATTGCCCCTATTGAATATAGTACTTTAAATATAAGCCTCAAAGAAAGCTCTCAAATCAAAATTTTAGCAATTTTTGGTAATAGCCAAGGAATAAATCTAAAGCCCGATGAAGAAGTTTTAACTAATTTAAAAAAAGCAGAAATAATTACTTTAACTAACCCTAGTCGTCAAGAATTATTTTCTCATCTTTATGAGCAAGAATGGGATTTACTTTTTTTTGCAGGGCACAGTGGAAAAAATGAAGAAACTTGGCAAGGTAAGTTATATCTAAATGAAGAAGATATTATCACTGTTGAAGAATTTAATCATGCTTTAAAACAAGCAATTCAAAAAGGTTTAAAATTAGCTATTTTTAATTCCTGTGATGGTTTAGGATTGGCACAAGATTTAGTAGCGTTACACCTATCCCAAATTATCGTTATGGGAGAAATAATACCTGATATTGTCGCTCATGTTTTTATCAAAGAATTTTTACAAAGTTTCGCTGACAATCAACCTCTATATTTAGCTGTCAGAAAAGCTAGAGAAAAGTTACAACCTCTTGAAACTCAATTTCCTTGTGCGACTTGGTTGCCAATTATCTGTCAAAATCCCGCTAGTTTACCCTTAACTTGGCAAAATTTACAAGGTTTAGAGATTAATCCTGATTTTTCCCCCAGTAAACTCCTGAAAACTCCTGAAAATTTTACTAATCTCGTTTTTGAAACTGTGATCGCCAATACTCAACTTACCCTTGAATATAACTCTTTGATAAATTGCAATGTTGAGGTTTTAGTTAACTATACTGACATAGATTTGTCCATGAGTGAAGATATTGCTAGAATTTTACTTATCAAAGGTGGTAAAACTATCAGTAAAGAATTAGAAAAAAGGAAAATAAAACAATTAGGGCAAATTTTAACAACTGGGGGAGGAAAATTAAAAGTCGAAGGGATTTTTCACGGTATTATTTATGACTATCAACAACCAGAATTAACAGATGTAAATTTAGTAAAAACTATCATTAATCGTTGCTTAACTTTAGCAGATAGTAGCGGCTTTAATTCTATCGCTTTTCCTGTTTTTCTTCCTCAAAATTCTTTGTTATCTATAGAAAAAATAGCTGTCACTTTTGCCCAAGAAATCATTAATTATTTGCAAGGAAACACAAAATTAGAGCAAGTTAAGGTTATTTTACAAAATACCTCAAATTTATCAAAAAACATCTTAGATGAACGTTTAAGCAGATTTTATAGGCAATTCAAACAATTTTTAGATTTAGGAGCAGAATTTAATAATCGGATTTTATTATTAGAAGAATTAAAACGGATTTATCAACAAAGAAAAATGGAATCATCGATAAATATTTTAAATCTTTATCAAGAAAATTTATCTAAATTTCAAGAAAATTGGGTTAATAATAACTTACAACAAAACCCAAATTTATTAAACAGAGACTATCATCAATCCTTAGAAAAAATTAGCTATAAAATTAATCATAACCAAGAGACTAAAATTGATAATATTGTCACTTCTTTACACCAAAACTATCATGAAAAAGCAGGAGAAATTTGGCAACAATTAATTAACCTTAATGATGAGGAAGAAATTATCTATTTATTTGAAAAATTAGATAGAGATATAGATGGTTTTGCGTGGATAAATGATCAATATGAATTAGCTATTATAAGTGTAATGGCTAAACAGAAAAAAATTAACGAAATGTTGCAAACTCAAGTAGAAGAATTAAAGAAAGGACAACATTTATTACAGCAAAGATTATTATATTTACATCAACAAAAAATTTTAAATAAAAAAGAGGAAGGAAATGAAAGAAATCTTATTTTTAGAGAATATCCGAAGATAAATGTCAAGGTTAAACCAGAAGAATTACCTCAAGAATATCGGGTGGCAAAAATTACCTATACAGCAGATAAAAAAGCCTTAAAAGAAGCTAATAATAAAGGTATTGATATTAGTAAAATAGCAGACATTGATCCTAATTTAAAAGTAAAATTTGGCTTTAAGACAGTAAATAGTTAATATTTACAGACTAAAAGCCTAATGATAAAAAATCTTAAAACTGTTATCTGTTGCCTCTTGCCTACCCTCACCAAAATACTTTTTCAGCAGCCCTTATTTAATTGTTAATTGTCTCTCTGACTCTTGCCCATTTAGTCATTTGCCATGTCATAATAAACAAAACACCGGAAATTAATGCTCCTAAATTCCATTTTACTGAACGTTTTAACAAAGATTTTCTCTGCTGTTTAATAGCCATTACGGATTGACTACTAATTTGATTACGAGAACCTTTGATAAACTCAGTTAAGTTAGTTTTTACTTGGGTTAATTGTTGCTCAATTACGATAATAGGTGCATTACCACTGTTATTAAGTTGACTAATTAAAATTTCCATATCTTGTTTATTCTTAACGTCTTTGAGTGCAGTTTCGACTTTTTGTAAAACCTCTAATCGTTGATTAGCTGCTTCTGTGATTTTAGTGCTAATTTGACTATTGATGCGCATAGTATTTATTATCCCCAATGGTACAGATAACAGAAATAATATCCCAACAAATAAACAAAGCCATGATAAACTGGTAAGGACAATAAATTCCCAACCTTTTCGTAAATAATTACCACCATAAAATATTAAAACTAAGGCGACGAGAGGAATTGCGACTTTTTCAATAAGAGCCCCAAATACTTCAAATTCCCAGTTAGGATTGAGAAATTGAGGGGGAATAAAAATCTCTGCTAAATCTAAGGCGAATAAGATTAAGAAAGCATAACCTACTAATCGCCATAAACCGAGGGAGCGCAACATATTCAGACTAAAAACACCTATTTTATCGACTTTTTGATTAAGTTTGCTTTGAATATCAAGGGTTTCAGTATTAGAGATAGTTTCAGTGTTGGAATTTAAATCTTCTTGATTAGACTGAATCATAATATTTTGTAGTTAGTTTTAAAAATGTTTAAATAAGTTTATTTTAAATTTATAAATCATAATAGATAATTTAACCTTGATTATTCTATCAGTAATAATCCTTTGGGGTACAACTCTTAAATTAGAGAAACACTTAAATAAATTCTCTGATATTATATTTAAGTATTAAAAAAAATCATTATTAAAAAAATTTTCTTCCTCAGATGAAGATTTGATATTTTGTTCACTTCGATTCATCAAAAACCAATAAAATCCAGCAAAAGTAATAACTGCAATCATACCAAAAACCAATGAACCGTCTCCTTCGTGCCAATATAAAAAGGCTTCTCTTTTACCCATTCCCACTAAAATAGACATTAAGACTACTCGCATAGTATTGACTAAAAATCCGATCAAAATAGCCATAAAAGCGACTATATAATTATATTTTTTAGAAATGGGAAACATAATTAAGCAGATTACGGATAATCCTAAAACATAAGTCATGGACTCAATTCCAGAACAACCCTCATAAACTTTAACACTACCTTGTGGTAAACGAATAAAAACTCCATCTAATAAAACATTAAATCCTAAATAATGGAGAATAAAAGAAGATACTTTCGCAGTAAAAGGGGAAATATCGGTAAATAAGTTTAATATAACTCTAGGAACACCTAAGAAAAAAATAATTAATAATTCTCCCTTAAATTGTTTTAATCCATAAAAACCTGAAGCGATTAAACTAACACCTAAAGAGAAAACAAAAGGTGCAATACTGAGAAGATTATTTTCTTTTTCTGTAGGAATAGATTTACTGACAAATAAAGTCCATCCAATCAACAACACTCCTAAAATACTTGGGAAAAGTTCTCTTTTGAATTTTAATTCGTGACGTTTATCCCACAACATTGAATAAATAGCTAACCAAAATAAACCACTCATTCCAGCATGAGCAATATTATTCATTTTGTAAAAAATAGTTAAATTTATAGCTACTAAAGCAGACAAAACAAACCACATCCAAAAGCCATAATTCCTCATTAATTCTGTCGGATTTAATTTTTCCGTATTCATATCAATTTCAGATCTTTGAGTAACTATTTATATTTAAGTATATTTTAGCTTTTTTAAAATATTAATCTTTAACTCAGATCTTGCACCGGCATCATAAATGAGCGAGTTAGGGAGCGGTTTTGGGAAGAGGGAAGAGCTCATTGGTGATAATAATTGATTTTAAAGCGATTATGAGATCATGAGTTATTAAATAGAATTCAACCAAACAGGAGGTAATTGACTTGGACGATCTGGTAATTGCATTAATCCCATTTCTGTTAAACGAATCACGGTTTTTAGAGAATCGACTAAACTAGGATCGAATCTGATATTACTATATTGTTCACATTGATCAAAGGCTTCCCCAAGACTATAGGCTTGTCTATCACCTCTAGTTTGAGTTAATTCTTGAAAATAGCTCACCAAGCCCAAAATTCTTGATTCTAACGGGATTTCTTCCGCTTTTAAACCATCCGGGTTGCCACTACCATCCCAATATTCTAATTGATGATAGACGATTTTTGTGATCGGTTCTAATTCGCTCATGGAGGCTAATAAATGAGCCCCTAAAACGGATCGATCTCGCCAAAATTTATTAGCATTAGAATTAAATTGCTCAAAACTACTGGTAAATATTTCTGTGGGTGCTTCTGCTAAACCAATACGAAATAATAAACCAGCTAATCTTAAACGTCTTAATTGTAGGGTTGGTAAATCGAGAATTTGCCCTAAGGTTTCTGCTAATGCTGCTACTTGTAAAGAAGCATAGGAATTAAAAGGATCATTGTTATCTACTTTTTGTGCCATTCTGAGGAAGGCTTGAAGTTTACTAGCCGCAAGATTACGACTAAGTTTTAATGCTTGTCCTTCTAAATCTCTTAATTCTCTTGTTTGACGGTTAACAGTGACTAATTCTTGTTGACTGGTTTGTAGATAAGAAATAATACGACTAACTACCCCTGTTAAATCTACAATTCCTAACGGAGAAATATATTTAATTTGCCACCGCATTTTCTCTAATTTATCCCCTAAAGGTACATTATAGGGTTTCATCCGTTGAGTTAAGATGTCAACAGCTTTTTCAACTAAATTGCGATCAAATGTCCATAAACCGTAAAACTTCCTCTCTGTATCGATTTGCGGTTGAGTTCCGCCTTTATATTCTTCTGGGGAGAGTTCGTGACAAAGCACCATCGCCGCATAATCTGGCGCTAAAATAACTAAATTCCATTCTTCTACAAAACTATCATCTTCTCTTAAATGCACTAAATCCACATTCTCTAATTGACTGGTACGATGAGAGGCAAAACCACTGTCTGCCACTGCTGCGATAGCTACTTGTCGAGAATGTTGAGCTAAATCCCAATATCGATCAGCTTCCTGAATATACCACTTACCCCGTTGAAAAGTAACTAATACCAAAGGCTTATATATTTCATCTTCATAGGTATGTTGTAAAATGTGATCCTCTAAAGCATGACAAAGAGCTACAAGAGTGTTCTTATAATAAACACCATAACTAGAAGGCAATTCACCTTCGGGAAGATTTTTTCTTAATTGATGAAGGGTAGATTCTGGTGGCATTCTTACACAAGGAAAATAGACAAGCTCAAGACTTTTTTTCAATATATCATATTCAATGAGTAATAAGTAATATTCCTAATTCCTGATTGCTAAAATGTTAAAGGTATCATTACGGAAGTTAAGATTTTGAATGCAGGGAGGATAGGGAAGAGGAAAGAGGGAAAAGTAATCAGAATTGATTTTAAAACTCCTAAAATTGATTTTTCCCGTTTTATTTTATTGGTATTATTGTATTGGTGCAAGATCTGAGTCAAAACATCCTAATCAACTCGTTATCTGCTATATTACTTATCTCCATCAATAATCATATGTAGAACTTAAGTAACACTAAATTTTAAAGGCAATCGCTTTGTCAAATTAAAACGAAAATTCAAAAGTAAAAAAAAGGCGAAAAAACTAATTTTTTGAAAATAACTAATTCAAATTATTATTGATTTTTACTTATTTTTTGAAAACTGCCCCTGATAACACGAAACTATAGACTTGTTGCACAAGTTACACGATGCTCTTGTAAAATCTTCATTCTAAATTCTTCGGACAATAGTTATTAAAATTGATAATTTCCCATCTAAAATAGATTTTAATTTTTATTTTGCACTCGTGTCTTATATTTCCGCCTACTGATTTTTAAAAACGATGTTCAAATTCTATCACCCCTCGGCTATCTTGCTCAAAGTCACTTAAACCCCTTAAAATAAATTGGTCATTAAAACGATATCTAAGACTATAGCTTGGGGCTTGTTCATCAGTTAAAATTTTAGTGATAGAAACAGACAAATTATCTGTTATATCTAAACCTAATTCTGCACCTAAAGCAAAACTAGATTTACGATTTTCACTGTTAAGTATTTGAGTAGGAAATAACCTTAATTGATCAAATCCAAATTGTTTTTGTAATTGTCCTTGCACACTTCCTAAAAAAGCAGCACTAGCTAAATTGGCTAATCCTAAATTACCATCTCCATCACCAAAATTATTAAAAAATCCTCCTCCTAAAAGAGCAATAATTTCTGTTTGATTTCTTTGAGGACTACTACTTAATTGGATATTATTTACTAAGTTATTACTCCAACCTTTTACATTAGCTTTGATTCTAATAGTTTGAGCTTTATTTAAAGAAGAATTCGTTATATCTCGAATCTCGTTAGGGTTATAATTATCAGCAAATTGATACCTCATTGTTTCTGTTGCAGAGCCTTCTAACTGTAAATCTAAGTAAGGAATAAAACCATTATCAGCAGTAAATTTAGCGATATTATTATAGTTATTTGTTAACTTTAATTGACTGGTAAATAAGTTTAAATTTCCACCTCTTAAAGTAATAATTCCCTCTGGTTTTAATTTATCTAATTCTCCATTTATATAAGTACTACCTTCAGCTTTTAAATTTAATAATGCTGGTTATTTAATTGAAAAATTTTTATCTAAAATTAGTTGCAAGTTATTAAAATTTGTGTTAATAAAATTATTTTTTTTGATATTTTCAGTATAATTATCTGATTTTTCTCCTACTTTAATTTCCCCATTATATAATTTAATTTTACCACCAATTTTAGGGGCGATCGCCGAATTAGAAACATTAATTAAACCGTGAGCGCTACCTTGATATAAACTATTGACATTTAAAGCTAAATCATCGACATTAATATTCAAAGAATCATGAGAAAAACTGTTGTTTATTAAAGGTAAACCACCAGCAATCGCAATATTTCCTCCACTAAAATTGCCCGTTAAATGGGGAATAGTTAATTGATCAAAATTAAAGAACACTTGACCATTAATATTAGTAATAGGATTATCAAGAAGAATTTTGCGGCCAATAACCCCATTTTTAAAAGTAGCAATTCCTTGAGTATAAATGTCAGTAATTTGGTTTCTAATTTGGGAATATTTACCATTAATATCTAAATTAATATCACCCTCACCCTTAAGCCAATTAAGTTGATTATTACTGAGAATATCTAATAAAGCAAAGCCATCTTGGGTTAAATTTAGCTTTAGTAAAAAGTTGTTGTTTTCTGGTAAAAGAGAGTTAGAAAATAATTGAAAAGGTAAACTACCAATTAAAGTTAAAGGTTGAGTATTTTCAGTTAAGTTACTATTAGCTAAAAAATCAATTCGAGAGTTTCTAAAGCCAAAACTAGCAGTAGTTTTATCAATTTTAGTGCCATTTATACTAGAGTCAGTTAATTCAATATTGCCTTTAGCTAAAGGTTTTTCTTCACTACCACTAACAGCAATACTGGCATTTATAACTCCATCAATATTTAAAATTTCAGGAAAATTTGCTACCTTTTTAAGTTGAGAAATAGAAAAATTAGACAGCATTACCTCTCCAGAAATTCTCTCTGATTTAAAAGTTCCAGTTAAAGATAAAATGCTATTATCACTTTGTATTTTTACAGGTAATAAAGTCAGCAAACCATTATCATAACTACCAGTTGCCTGTAACGAATCTCCTCGGTATTTTCCCCATAGCCAATTATATCCACGAAAATCAAATTCAGCCTTAATGCCTTGTTGAAAAGAAAGATTAATATTTATACCGCCTGTTAATTTTCCTTGTAAACTTTCCAAACTCGGTAAACTAGCATTAAGACGATTAGTCTCGACTTGCTTTAATTGTGCTTCAATTTTGCGGAAAAAAGTCAAAGTATCTAATAAAGAATCATCATTTCCCTGAATAGAAACTAGAGGGTTTGCCTGACTATTAGATAAGGAAGGAGAAGAGACAGATTTTTCTTGACTATTAGATAAGGAAGGAGAAGAAGGTAAGGTTTTTTCTTGACTATTAGATAAGGAAGGAGAAGAAGGTAAGATTTTTTCTTGACTATTAGATAAGGGAGAAGAAGAAGAGACAGATTTTTCTTGACTATTAGATAAGGGAGAAGGAGAAGAGACAGATTTTTCTTGACTATTAGATAAGGAAGGAGAAGAAACAGATTTTTCTTGACTATTAGATAAGGAAGGAGAAGAAACAGATTTTTCTTGACTATTAGATAAGGAAGGAGAAGAAGAGACAGATTTTTCTTGACTATTAGATAAGGAAGGAGAAGAAGAGACAGATTTTTCTTGACTATTAGATAAGGGAGAAGAAGAAGAGACAGATTTTTCTTGACTATTACTATTAAAGTTTACGGAATATAAATCATTAGCTTTGCTATATTCACGAGGTTGAAATCCTTGAGGTATATCTTTCAACTCGAAAATTTGCCAACTACTTAAAAGATTTTGTATCTCACCTTCTTTGATTTCTACTTTTGCCTTCAGTTGCGGATTCTCTGCGAAAGGTTGTAATTCTCCAGCGAAAAGATATTCATTTTGTTGATGACTTAATTTTCCGTCTTCAATTTTAATAACTCCTTTTTCTTCTGAAAGTTGAGTTGTTAGTTTGTCTCCTTGTAAATGATTGATACTTGGTTTATCTATAACGATATTTCCCGTTACCAATTCATAATTATTCAAGTTAAGGCTTACATCGGCGATAAGATTCCCTCCAATTTTTTTGACGTTGCTAGGTAAATAACTTAACCATGTTTTTGTTACTGTATCTAAAGGAATATTGATGGCATTTATCGCTAAAATTTCATCATTTTTAATTGCTTTAACTTGAGTCTCTTTAATTTGTAAGTCGATTAATTGAGGTTGGTTTTCTTTATCCAGTTGTAAATAAAATTTTTCGTGAGAGTTAACGGCATTAAGTTTTAAGTTTAAACCTTCGTTGAGGTTTGCTGTTATGTTACCTTGTAAGGAAGAAAAAGCAAGGTTAACCAGTTGAAAATTATTAACTGTGACTTTACCTTTTAATTGTGGTTGTGAAATTTTCCCTTGCAAATTACCTAGAAAGTCAACTTTTCCTTGATAGTTAAGGATGTCGAGAGAAGAAGGTAAGGATAAATTTTGTAAATCGATTTCCTTAGCAACAATATCTAAGTCAATATCTTTTACTGTCTTGGTATTTATATCAACATTAATAATTCCTTTTGCTTGAATACCATCACTCATGCCTTTATTTAACCTTAAGTTTTCGCCATTCCAAGAAAAATTCGCCGAAATTGGTTGATTAATAAGACTAATTCCTTGACTAAAAACCAAGTCGCCATCAAGGTTAATTTTTTCGGCTGTGAGATTATTAATATTTCCTCTTGCTGTTACTTTGCCACTAACATCTCCTCGTAAATTTTCTGTTATCTTATGGAGAGAAAAATTCACAGTATTGGTTTCGGCGATAAAATTATCTTTAGCTAAAGTAAAGTTATTAATGTTAATTCTTCCTTCAGGTAAATCTAGTTTTCCTTTTCCTTGAATTTGAATCTTGTCATTATTAGTTAAATTTCCTTTCACGTCTAAATTAGTGCTAACTTTTCCTCCGTCAATCCCTAGTGAAGTTAACTTAACCAGAGGCAATTGAGAAAGAAGAAGATTTTCTGCGGTTATTAATGTCTGCCAATTACCTTGACTAATTTTAGTATTAATTAAGTTAAGTTTTCCGCCGCTAAAATTAACATCAAAATTTCCCAATAGATTAAGACTGGTTGCGTCAATTTTCTCGTTTTTACCTGATGCCTGAAATTCACCATTTAAGAATGAGTCATTACAACCAATTTTTTGACAATCAAGAATCGGTAACTGTGTTAACTTAACTCCTGCCAATGTCACTTCTCCTCGCCATGTGTCGTGATTGACTTCTAAATTGTCAATATTAGCTTTACCTCCTGCTAACTCCACTGTAGAAATACCCGTTAACTTGGCTTGATTAAATTGTTGCCAATTTCCTGATAAGTTATAGTTGCCTGAGATTAAACCGACATTAATAGGTAACTCTTGTTGATAAATAGAGACTAACTTTTTCCCGTCTATATTTTTTCCCGTCAAAGAAATGTTAAAACTATCATCTTTTTTTTGCAATAAATTGATTTTTCCTGTGGCGGTAACTTCTCCTCCAATTGTCGGAATTAAACTAACATTGTTGATTATTAATTGATTGTTATGAATATCTAAATTAGTGGTGACTTTATTAAAAGGAATTTTCTCAAATTGTGTGATTCCACTGTTAACAATATTTGCCGAAATTTTCGGGTTATGAATATCCCCTAGTAGATTAACTTTGCCAGTAACTTTTCCTATTGTCTCTAAATTATCAGTGTCTAAATTTAAGGAAGAAAATACATTTTTTATCTCAATAGGCTTGGTAGTATTAGCTTGAATATTTAACTGCTGATTCTTGTGAATAACACCATTAACTTGAGTATTAATTAACCCTAAATTAGTATTAATATTTTCTAACTTGACTAATTCATTATCAAAGGTAACTTTTCCTTGACTTTCAGTTAATTGATTTGGTAAATTAGGCAATTTAAAATTAACATGATTAAAGGTAACGTCTCCTTGAATGTTATCTAAAATATTATGAGAAAAATTTAAAGACACATTTCCGTCAACTTTTCCCGAATTAGCATCGATAGGAAGAATCATTAAATTATTAAGAGTATTAATAGCTAAGTCTTGACTATTAATTTTTAATAACCATTGATTTTGATTAAAGTTATGTAAACCAGTAATATTAATATCTCCTCCTTGAAGAAAATTACCCTTAAGTTGAAAGAAGGATTGATTATTTTGAAAACTGATATTAGCGGAAGGAATAATTAGTTGAGTAACAAAGGAGGGTAAATCTTTTAAATGATGATTATTTTTAACAATTAGTTGACTATTTTTAAGCTGAATCTTATCGACATTAAAATTCCATTTTAAAATTTGTTGCTCATTACTAGGGTTTAATTTTATATTAATCCAGCTATCATCTTTATTTTGTTGCAAATAAACACTACTATTAATAACAGAAATCCCTAAATCAACATTTTTGCCTAATAACTGTAAAGGGTTAAAACTAATTTCTATGGCTTCTGCGATAACAGAATCATTTTCATTTTCAGTGGAATCAATGCGAGTTTCACCTAACCTAATTTTCGTGAAAGAAACAGCTTCTATCTTACCTAATTTAACGGGGCGAGAAATATAATGACTAACGGGTGTTTCGATGAGAGGAATTAACTTTTGAGTCAAAAAATACCAACCATAACTTAACCCTCCCCCCAAAAATAACAAGCAAAGAGAAAGAAACCATCGCCAAAAATAATATTTTCTTTGCAACTCCAAAGATTGAGTCTGGTTTTCCTCTGGATTGTGTGAAAAAGAATAATTAGAAGTATCAATCATATCAAACACCGAAATCTTAGAAGCATTAACTCTTAGCTTAACTTAATTATCCTAGCAATCTGAATCTTTTTTCCTTCTTTCAAAAATTGAGTGAGAAACCAAAAACCCTTTGCGCCTTTGCGAGAGATAGAAAAATCTCTGAGGAGTAATTTTGTCAAAACAAATAAGATAAGTTTCTCCAAATTATTAATATTTATTTGCAATAAATTTTATTTTAAGTTATAGTTTATTGAATATAAAAGTCAATAATTTTAATTTTGGTGTAAGGAATTAATGTTACCCTCTATAAGCAAATTGTCGCTAACGATACCGTTGAAGGCCTTAGCTTCGCTTGTGTTGGCATCTTCCGTCAACGCTATGGAAATAAGCACTGATACGGCTTCTTTTGATGTAGAAAACAATTCTTTTGAACAAGTTACTTCTGTGTCGCAACTAAGGGATGTATCCCCTACAGATTGGGCATTTGAAGCCTTAAGAAACCTTGTAGAACGTTATGGATGTATAGTAGGTTATCCTGATCGTACATTCAGGGGAAATCGTGCTTTAAATCGTTATGAGTTTGCTGCCGGTTTAAATGCTTGTATGCAACAAATGGAACGTTTAATTGCTTCTAGTGAGTCAGTTTTAAGATCTGATATTGAGAAATTAAAGCGATTAATAACAGAATTTGAAACAGAATTGGCAGCATTAGGTGCAAGGGTTGATAATTTAGAAGGTAGGGTTGCTTTTTTAGAAGATAATCAATTTTCTACGACAACTAAACTTACAGGCGAAGTCATCATGAGTTTGGCAACGGCATTTAATGATGATACTTCTAGCTTTGATGGTTTAACAAAAGGGGCAAAGCCAGTTAACGAAAATCAGACGGTGTTGAGTTATCGGAGTCGTTTTAATTTTGATACCAGTTTTATGGGTAAAGATAGATTAAGGGTGCGTATTCAGGCAGGAAATATTATACCTTTTAACGGTAATACTGATATGACACGATTAAGCTATGACACCAATACCAGTAATGACATGGTATTAGATGATTTATTCTATCGTTTCCCTATCGGTAATAAAATTACTGCTTTTGTCGGTACAAATGCTATGAATATTGATAAAGTATTTGATGTGGATAACCCTTATTTAGAAAGTGATTCTACCGGCACGTTAACTCGCTTTTTTCGCCGTAATCCCCTTGTATTTCGTGGACCTGAAGGTACTGGAGGTGGTATAAAAGTTAAATTAAATGATCAATGGAACTTTAATACTCTTTATGTCGCTCGAAATGCGTCAAGTCCTGAAGACGGAAAAGGGTTTTTTAATGGTGCTTTTAGTACAGGTGCTCAAATTGGTTTTTCTCCTTCTAAACCTTTAAAGTTATCTTTAGCATATCTTTATACTTATCAACCTCAAACGGAAGTGAATTTAACAGATAGTACAGGAAGTCCTATCGGTGCAAATCCTTTTGCAGGTAGTGCAGCTAATGCTCATCGTGTTGGTTTACAAGGCACTTGGCGTATTGCAAATAAAGTCAATATCTCTGGTTGGGGCGGTTATGCTTCGGCAGATAACTTACAACAACAAGCTACGGGAAGAGGTTCTCGTGATAATACAGAATTGTGGACATGGGCAGGTAATGTCTCTTTTCTGGATATAGGTAAAGAAGGAGCAATTTTATCTTTTGCCGGTGGTATGCCTCCTAAAGATTCTGATGATCGTAATACCTCTTATTTATTAGAGTTACAATATAAATATCCTGTTAGTGACAATATTATCATTACTCCCGGTACTTATGTAGTATTTAATCCTAACCATGACAGTCGCAACGATACTGTATGGGTGGGGGTTGTAAGAACTACTTTTAAATTCTAACTCCCCCACGGATTTCTCCACCTTTTTTTTATTATAGGCGATCGCACCATAAAAGTGTTGGTTGCCTTTTTTTTTGTGAGAATTATGATAGAATTTCGGCAATAGTTAATTTTTGATTCCGGTAGTGCCAATGCCCTCTATAAACTGTTTTTGCCCAATTATAAATAATATTATGACAGGAATAGTTGCAATAATTACTGCCGCCATTAATAATGACCAATTACTGGTAAACTGTTCTTGAAAAGAGGCTAATGATAATTGTACGGTGATTAAATTAGGGTTGTTGGTGAAGACGAGGGGTTTAAATAAGTCATTCCATTCACCGATAAAGGTAAATAGAGACAGAGTAATAATAGCTGGTTTGGCTAAAGGAAAGAGAATATACCAAATTATTTGTAAGGTATTTGCACCATCTAAGGTGGCTGCTTGTTCTAACTCTATAGGAATGGTGCTAAAATATTGACGCATTAAAAAGATACCAAATCCACTGGCTGCTGTTGGTAAGATTAATGCCCAATAAGTATTAATTAAATTTCCTGATTTAAGGATTAAAAAAATCGGAATTACTAATATTTGAAAAGGAATTACTAGAGTTGCTAAAATTAATAATAAAACTATATTTTTCCCTCTAAATTCTAATCTCGCTAAGGCATAACCTGCTAAAATTGAAGTTATTACTTGAAAAATTGTTACGGCGATCGCCACTATGCTAGAATTAGTAAACCCCAGTAAAAAATTACCTTTTTCCCATGCTTCTTGATAATATTTAAAGGTAAAACTAGGATTATTAGAATAGGAAAAAAAAGAAGTATAAAGAACAATTATTAATGGTGATAAAATAATAACTAATCCACTTAAAAGCAATAAAAAACTAACAATTTGACTTCTTTGAAAAGAGGTATTTTGTTTGATAAAATTTTGGGTTTTTATATTCATGCCTAGGATAAGTTATATATATAGCAATTCTAAATCATTAATGCACTTTATCAGCTTATCTTTTTCCTCAGAGTTAGGTGGTAAAAACAAAAGCTATTTGCACAATTAACTGAGAGTGGCTATATTTAATCTAACTCAAAATTGCCAATGACAATGGAAGTAAAAGCAAAGGCAAAAACTAAAGGCATAGGAGAGTTTAATAAATAACTTAAAGTTATACCTGTTACACTAATACCAATAGCGATTGATAACCAAATTTTTTCTTCTTGAGAAAAGCCTTTTTCAGCCTTGATTTGAATTAAAGTTTCTTTCGGAATAGGGAGAGGCATCACGCCATGAGGAGGAAACGCCCAATAATCAAGACGTTCTACAAATAAGTCGGTCCAACCGTTGTCTTGACACCATTCTTTAATCCAATCATCAGAAAAATGTTTCATTACCCTTTGTGAGCTTTTATTTCTTACTTACTTTTTCAGATTATCAAATGTTTTTTTGAGAAGATGATTTTGTTAATTAAATTTAACATTCTAGTTATTATAAGTACAAATACTTATTGAATGATTTAATTGCTGGGTATCCTGATTAAAACTAATTACTTATTACTTATTATGAGATTGTTAATTGATTCTTATTTATGAGAAATAGCTTTATTATATAGTTGTCTAATAGAATTAATAATTTGTTCAAAACTAGATTTTTTACCTTGAGAATGAGGATCTAAATTTTGTAAACGATTTAAAAGTTTTGCTTCTTGAATATCCACATCTCCATCACTATAAACTAAGGCACTAATCGCTCCTAATAATTCTTCATAATCTTTTTCAGTGGGATTTTTGCCTAAATATTCTTCTAACCATTCATAACATTCAGATGGATTAACAGGCTTAATTTCTGATAATAAAGATTTAATTTCTACATCATCATTAAGGTTATTTTCTGTTACTACTTTTTGTAAGTATTTTCTTTCTTGAGATTGAATAATACCATCAATCCATGCCGTGCCTACCAAAATTTTAACCAATAATTTAGTTTTATTTTCCTTTGTCATGAGTTACTCTCCTTTGATTAATTTAGCCATAAAAAATCCATCCATATTATCTGCTGGGGGGAATATTTTAACTATCCCCTTTGATGTTATCGAAAAATCTGAATTTGAATCATTATTTTTGTCGGCTAACTGCCATGAAGGATTATTTTCTAAAAATTTAGTGATAATATCCTCATTTTCTTCTTTATTTAAGGTACAAGTAGAATAAACTAAAATACCGCTATTTTTGACCCATTTTGCTGAATTTTCCAGAATTTTTAGCTGTAATTGTGTCAATGGTTTAATCTCTTCTTGTTTTTTATGCCAACGAATGTCGGGATTTTTATGTAACGTGCCTAATCCTGAACAGGGTACATCAACTAATACTTTATCCGCTTTATTTTCCCATTCCATCAACTGACTACTATCACCTTCTACCACTTGAATTGATTGTAATTTTAATCTTTTGGCGTTTTCTGTTATTTTTTTTAACCGAGATAAATGGCGATCGCATGCGATAATAGTACCAGTATCCTGCATTAACT
The DNA here is from genome assembly GCF_016743215.1 of Geminocystis sp. GBBB08. GTDB lineage: Bacteria > Cyanobacteriota > Cyanobacteriia > Cyanobacteriales > Cyanobacteriaceae > Geminocystis. The sequence continues at coordinate 5,743 of NZ_VRZC01000015.1, read as the reverse complement.
CGGCGATATGAGTAGTTTTTCCACCAGGTGCTGCACAAGCATCAATAATAATTTCATGGGGTTGAGGATTAAGAAAATGAGAAACAAGTTGTGCACTAGCATCTTGAATGGTAAACAAACCCTGTTGAAAACAGTCTAATTGGGTGATCTTTCCCACAGAATTAGTTAACCTTAAACCATGAGGAAGGTGAGGTAAAAAAGTTGTTTTTATACCATGAGTTAACAGAATTTCGTGTAAATTTGCCCTTGTAATTTGTAAAGAATTAACTCTTAAATCAGTGGTAGGAGTTTGATTATACCAATCTAATAATTTTTCTGTCTGCAGGAGATTAAATTGTTTGACAAAAAGAGAAACTAACCAATCAGGAAAACTATATTTAACCCCCAGACGAGGAATAAAATCTGATGGCAAAATCAAAGGATCATTTTCTATTGATAACCTAATATAGGATCGTAAAATGCCGTTAACAACACCAGAAAGTTTAGATAAACCATTATTTTTAGCTAAATCAACGCTAGTATTCACCACCGCCGACTCAGGAATTTTATCAAGGTAACGTAATTGATATAACCCTAATTGTAAAATTATACGCAAATTTAATGGTTGTTGAGAAGCCTTTTTTGTGGCTAATTGATTAATGAGACTATCAAGAGTTCGTTTACGTCTAACAGTACCATACACCAACTCTGACACTAAATGATGATCGAAGGAAGAAAAAGAAGCAGAAGAAAAAACCTTATCTAAGGCAATATCAATATAAGCATGACGTTTATAGATGTCTTGTAAAGCCTCAAAAGCGCATTGACGAGGATTATTCATTATAGTGATGGGGTGAATAGTTTTGGAATAAGAATCTAGCCTGTAATTTATCATTTTCGATGACTTTATAAAACTTAAGATAATCTTTTTGAACCATTCCTAGAAGATCGAGCTAACCTGAAGGTAAAAGGATTAATTAATAGGAATTATTTATGACCAAAAGAAGCTTTGGAGTAATTGGATTAGCTGTAATGGGTGAAAATCTAGCCTTAAACGTCGAAAGTAGAGGTTTTCCTATCGCTGTTTATAACCGTAGTCCAAATAAAACAGAAGAATTTATGGCTACAAGGGCGCAAGGTAAAGACGTAAAAGCCGCCTACTCTTTAGAAGAATTTGTGCAAACTCTTGAACGTCCCCGTAAAATATTGGTAATGGTAAAAGCTGGTGCCCCTGTAGATGGAGTTATTCAACAGCTTAAACCTTTATTAGAAGAAGGAGACATGATTATCGATGGTGGTAACTCCCTCTATGAAGACACAGAAAGACGTACTAATGAGCTTGAAGCCACAGGTTTAGGGTTTATGGGTATGGGAGTAAGTGGTGGTGAAGAAGGTGCTTTAAATGGTCCTTCTTTGATGCCAGGGGGCACAGAAACCGCATATCATGAATTAGAGCCGATTTTAACCAAAATTGCAGCTCAAGTTGATGATGGTGCTTGTGTCACTTATATTGGACCTCGTGGTGCCGGGCATTATGTTAAAATGGTTCATAACGGCATTGAATACGGTGATATGCAGTTAATCGCAGAGGCTTATGACTTGTTGAAAAATGGACTAGGATTAAGCAATGACAAATTACACGAAGTATTTTCCCATTGGAATACCACTGATGAGCTAAATTCTTTCTTAATCGAGATAACTGCTAATATTTTCCCGAAAAAAGATCCTGAAACTGGGAAACACTTAATTGATTTAATTGTCGATAGGGCAGGGCAAAAAGGTACCGGTAGTTGGACTGTAGTAAGTTCTTTAGATTTAGGTGTACCTATTCCTACTATTTATGCCGCAGTATATGCTAGAGCCATTTCTAGTTACAAAGAAGAAAGAGTTTTAGCATCTAAAGAATTAACGGGAATAACAGCAAAATTTGATGATGATGTAGATAGTTTTATCTCTAAAATTAAGGATGCTTTATATTGCTCAAAAATGTGTTCTTACGCTCAAGGAATGGCTTTAATTGCTAAGGCTTCCACCGAATATAAATATAATATTAATCTTCCTGAAGTGGCTCGAATTTGGAAGGGTGGTTGTATTATCAAAGCTGGTTTCTTAGGCAAAATTAACAAAGCTTTCACTGATAATCCTAATTTACCTAATTTACTTCTTGCTCCTGAGTTTAAACAAAGTATTCTTGATCGTCAACAAGCATGGCGTGATGTCATAGTCTTAGCCACTAAAATGGGTATTCCGATCCCCGCTTTTAGTGCTTCTTTGAACTACTTTGATAGCTACAGAAGTTATCGTCTTCCCCAGAATTTAACCCAAGCACAACGGGATTATTTTGGAGCCCACACCTATGAGCGTACGGATAAACCCAGAGGCGAATTTTTCCACACTGAATGGACTTCTTAAATCCTATGTATCTTATAAATAATTGTTGAGATTACTTTTTATTCTCTAGCCCCATTTCTATCATTGATTATGATAATCATAAAGTGGGGCATTTAGATTTTAAAAAATTTTAGATAACCCCTTGACAATCTTTAAAAAGTTCGTTAGACTATATAAGTGGATTAAATAAGCCAGGATAGCTCAGTTGGTAGAGCAGAGGACTGAAAATCCTCGTGTCGGCGGTTCAATTCCGCCTCCCGGCATTCTTATTTTGTTAGCATTTCACCTTTCCTATCTCTGACGTGAGGTTAAATAGTCCTCGTGTCAGAGACAGGAAAATCTCTTAAATTGCCATTTATAAATACTTTGATGACATTTTGATAACAGGATAACTTTTAGTCACTTAAAAGGTAAATATTTTATTTCCTCAAAATTACTACTTGTAAAACAAGGTTCACCACCTCCCACTGAATAATCAATCGGATCTATTGAGGAATGGGATTATGAGATGGATTGATATAGGAACTTTAGACGCTGATAATCATGAATGGCGATTATCGCAACCATTATCGGGTAATTTAATTAAAGTGGATATTTAGGGTATTTAGTAAGACAATTAGAAGATTAAATTATGTATGATAATCTAAAAAAACTTACATCAAAACATATTAAAGATTTCTCATCAATTGAGTTAAAAGAATTGCAGTCTTTGCTTAATAAATGGGGGCATAGTTTAGCGGTTGACGGTATTTATGGGACAAATACAGAGAAGGCTTTTACTGATTTTAAAAAACAAAATAATTTAACTGAACCTTATTTATTTGGACAAACTACCCTACAATTTTTATTAAAAAATCCTTTCAAAAGACAAATAAACGAAGCAGGAATTAGCTTAATTAAAGAATTTGAGAGTTTTCGTAGCAATGCCTATTTATGCCCTGCCAATGTGTGGACGATCGGCTATGGTAGCACCTTTTATAATGATGGTAAGAAAGTTGTTAAAGGAAATAAAATTACAGAAAAAGAAGCAGATAAATTACTTAGAATAACTGTTGAAAGTTTTGCTGATCAGGTAGCAAAATTAATTAAAGTACCAGTAACAAGTAATCAATTTTCTGCATTAGTTAGCTTGACTTACAATATCGGAATTGGTGCATTTGCTCGATCAACTTTGTTGAGTATGCTAAATAATAGAAAAAGTAAAGAAGATGTAGCTATACAATTTTTACGTTGGAATAAAGCAAACGGTAAAATTTTAACAGGATTGACTAGAAGAAGAGAAAAAGAAATGCAATTATTTTTAAGATAAAATTACAAGGTAAAGATAGGAGTACACTATCCATCATCTTTAAAATAACTTAATTAATTATTATGTCAGAAGAAAGACTTAGACGAATTGAAATACTATTAGAAACTTGTACAAAAGTAGCAGTTAACAATCAAGCGGACATTCGATCACTGATTGAACAAACTACTGAAAACAAAAGAGAAATCAAAGAACTTGCCGCACAAACAAATCGTCAAATTAGTGAACTTACAGCACAAATAGCATCTCTTAGTCAAATGTTTGTAGAAAGTGTAGGCATTATGCGTAATATGCAATCAGACATAAAAGGATTACAAACAGAGAATAAAAGAATATTAGATCATTTGTTTGGGGAGAATCAACAAAATTAAGAAGACTGAAAATCCTCGTGTCGGCTGTTCAATTCCGCCCCCTAGCATTCTTATTTTATCAGCATTTCAGCTTTCCTATCTCTGACGTGAGGTTCAACTCAGATTTTGCACCTTGTTTAAAAATCACTGATTAGGGAGAGTAATGAGTAACCAGTAATGAGGATAAGAATTGATTCTTTATTATACTAACCATAAGAGAATTGATTTTTTCCCTTTTGACTATTAGGTATTAATGTATTGGTGCAAGATCTCAGTTAAATAGTCTTACTAATTTTGTTGATTATCCCCAAACAAATGATCTAGTATTCTTTTATTCTCCGTTTGCAATCCTTTAATTTCTGATTGCATTATTTTTATGTCTAATTGCATAGTTTTCATAATTCCTACACTTTCTATAAACATTTCACTAAGAGATGCCATTTGTATTGTAAGTTGATTTGTTTGTGTTGTAAGTTCACTAATTTGTTGTCGAACTTCTTTTATTTCAGCTTGATTAGCAACAGTAGTTTTAGCACAGGTTTCTAATAATATTTCAATTCGTCTGAGTCTTTCTTCTGACATAATAATTAATTAAGTTATTTAAAGGTGATGGATAGTTCGCTTTATCCTTACCTCACATTTTAATATTTTTTCAATCCTTGAAAAGTACCATGTCCGTTAATAGTTAATTCTTGGTTAAGGTGTCATGTCATGATGCCATTCAATCAATATATATTCACTCATTGCTTAGGCAGGAAATATATTCTTTTCCTTTTAGTTTAATAAAGGTTGAGTATAAGCTGAAAAACCACCATTTATAAGAGATTCAACGGTATTTTCCGCATTTTGTACCCAATAGTTATCACCTAAACGCACAAAGATTCTTTCTTGTACACCATCTATAATGGCAAATACAGGAATTACTGCATCATTTTTGTCTCCTGATTGTTCTTGTAACATACTTTTTAATTTTCCTTGTATTTGAGGTTGACAGGCTTGTTCTGGAGTCAAACGAATACAGACTATGGTAACATTTTCCATTCTTTTAATATTATTAATAATAATTTGTGATTTATCATCTTTATGATCGGCTTTTCCCCAAATAATTAAAGGTGTATCTTCTAATAAATTCTCTTTTACTTGATCATAATTACTAGCAAAAACAATAGCATCTGCCTGTCCCGTAATATCTTCTACAGTCAAAAAAGCCATATTATTACTATTTTTATCAATATGATTTTTGATCATTGTTAACATCACGATCGCACACATTTTTTTTCGTGATTTATATTCTGATAATTCACCAATATCAATAGGAGATAAGATTTTAGCTTTATTTTTCAATGGTTTTAAAGGGTGTTCAGAGACATAAAACCCTAAATGTTCTTTTTCTGATTTAAGTTTTTCTTGTACTGAAAAATCGGAAATTTGTGGTAATTGCGGTGCATTTTCATAACGGGTTTTTGAGCTAGATTCAGACTCATTATTTAAGATTAAATCAAAAACATTTAACTGTCCTGTTTCTTTTTCTTTAGTTCGTTTTTGTGACCAAGTAATCATCAAATCTAAACTTTCAATTAACTGTTTACGATTCTCATGAATTGAATCAAATGCCCCAGCATAGGTTAAAGTTTCTAAGGCTCGACGATTGAAAGTTGTTAAGTTAATTTTCCCGATAAAATCAGAAAAATTAAGAAATTTTTACCCCGCTTTTTCT
>NZ_VRZC01000159.1 GCF_016743215.1 Geminocystis sp. GBBB08 | reverse complement strand
GGCGTAAACAATCAGACTGAATCAAGGTGGTATTGTAGCATTATAAGAGCAATTATTGCTCAAGACAACGGATTAAATTTAGATTTTGATCTGCATAACTGGTGGAATCCCGAGCCTAGAGATACCGAAAAAAGTTTAATTGGGCAATTAGGAGAATTTATACAATCTAAATTATGGTCATTATTACCCCCTGAAGATCAAGATAAAAATGTTTTGATTACCATTGATGAGATAGACGGAGTTTTAGGTTTACGGTTTTCTACAGATGATTTCTTTGCGTTAATTCGTGACTTTTACAACGATAGAATTCATATCCCGAATCTAGATCGTTTAGCTTTTTGTTTTTTAGGAGTTGCAGATCATAATGATTTAATGACAGATACAAACAGAACTCCGTTTAATAATGCAACATTTATTGATTTAAAAGGTTTTACCTTTGAAGAAGGAATACAAGGTTTATTTGACGAATTAGCCAAAATAGTGGAAAACCCTCATGAAATACTTACAGAAATTATTGAGAAAACAGGTGGACAGCCATATTTGAGTCAATTTTTATGTGACAAAATACATTTTAGGAATGAGAAAAATCCTAATATAGATCAATTAATAACTACTTATTTAATCAATACTCAGAATCTTCATTTTAGACGCATTGAAGAACGTATTAATCAATACAAACAATATAAAGCTAATTTATTGACTATCTATAAAAGAATAAGAAGAGAAGGAATAATATTAGCTGGTGATATTTCCGAAAAAGAAAAAATTTATTTAAAATTATCGGGTTTAGTAGTCCAAATAGTGGAAGATGGGCAAGATTATCTAAAAGTTTATAATTCTATTTACTATAGAAAATTCAATGATATTTGGATCGATTCACAATTAAAATCGATACCTGAAAAATGGTATTATTGGAAAGAAAACGCTTGGAAAATTGCAAAGGATAATTTCTATTTATTATATGGTGAACAATTGAGAACAGCTTTAGAAAATAAATATCAATTAGTAGTTGACTTACCAAATTTTATAGAAGAAAGCGACTTAGAATATAGAAATGTGAAAAGGCAAATTACTAAAACTAACGAGGATGACAAAAAACAAATAATTATTGACAGGTTTATATATTGGACAAATCGCCAGAATGATTTATTTTAATGTTTAATCGAAATTCTTAATAATAGCTTGTTACAACCACAAAATATTAATGAAAAATCAATTGATGAATTGGTTAAAAATTCTTTGACTGATCCCACTTATAATAATGATGAGCGATACCAAAATCTTAGAGGAATCATTGATAATGTTAAGGAAAAGATTAAAACTCTAGGAGAAGAAAACCAAGATAAACTTTTTAATTCGCTAGTTATGTATGGCAAAATTTGGCTTTCATCTCAATCTCAAGAATTAGGAAAAAGAGTTAACTATGATGAGAATAACTCTGAACAGAATTTTCTCTTATCAATAGGTTTAGTTAGTAAGCGATTAAATGAAGACTTTAATAGCTTTTATTTGGAAGTATCTAATCCTATCTATGAAAAAATGCTTAACCTTTATCCTAATGAATTTCAACAAACAAGTTATATCGAGGAAACTTTGCCTAACATCAGAGGCTATGGACAAAAATATGGGATGTGGTTAATTACTCAAGAGAATAAATATCTTTTATCTTCAGAAGAAGTATTAGCTATTATCAATCATTTAGCTGGAGAAAAATTGTCTGAAGAAGAACATAAGTACTTAATCTCAAGTATATCAATTAATTTTCAACTATAATTATGAATAAATTAACAACTTTTATCAGAGGTTTATATGAATCAATTTTTAACAGAAAAAACTCGTAAAATAGAAATCTTTAATAATCAAAATAATCAAGAGTTTATTGAGAAAATAACAGATTTATCTGTTACTTTACAAAAACAAAACCTAACCAATCATCCTCCTCTAGTTGCTATGAATTTAATTAAATGGCTTAAAAATATTCCTGTAAAATCTTCCGAAATAATTAAACTAACTGGTGATATTTGTCAATATACTTTGCAAAAAATTCAAGAAAAATTGAAAGATGCTCAAGAGAATAATCAAATAGAAAATACAAAAATAGAGGAAATTGTCAATGAATTTACCATTGATTTTTTAGTGGAACAAAAATGGTTTATATCTGGTTTAAATTCAAGGGAGGATAAAGAAGAAGTTAGTATTTTAATTAAAGAAAATTTGTCAGAATTACGCAACAAAACTGATAATGTTTATCTGTTAATTTTTACGATTCTTGAGAATACTAAATCCAGTTCATTGGTTGAGTTATTAGTTGAATATATTACCGAAGAAAGAAAAAACAAAATTTTCCTAAAAGCTCAAAAATATGTAGGAGAAACTGAAAGTAAACTTTCTGACGATGATAAAAAAGAAATGCAAGAAGAAGTTGAAGAAAATATTAATAAGTTTTGGGCAGATGTAAAAGGTTATTTGTTAATTGATAATTGGCAAACAAAGTTAACAGAAGATTATCAACAAGATGAAAGTTTAACCCCTTTACAAATAGAATATTTAGACTCTTTAAAATCAATTAATGATAAGTTTAACAATGAATTTAAAAATAATTTTTGGTGGTTAGTTACCTATGTGCGTATTTTAGAGAAAAAAGAGATACCATTTAATAGTCAAAGTGAAGAACAAGTTTTAAAAAGTTTAGGGTTAATAGTTGAACATAATTTGAGTAAAAATAATAGCGATAAACCTAGAAATAAATATCAAGTTGTTAACAAAATTTATAAACAGATATTTAGTTTAAATTGGACTAAAAATCAAATTATTCAAGCTCAAGAAAATGATAATAGTTATTATCTCGAAAAAGTACAGGCTATTTTTAATTTTACTATAAGCGATCGCTTTACAGAGACTGTTAATATTATTAAACATAAATTTCCTAATCACATTAAAACAATCATTGAAAATACGATTTTCTGGACAGGTAGAAACTCATTTGGTGATAATGACGATAGATTTGACTGGACAAAAGAAGAACAATCTTTAACGGAAAAAATATTTCAATTTATTGAGAAGTACTTTTTTGCAGAAGCATTATTTCCAATAGATAAGCAACCGCAAGACTGGTTTACCGAAAATATTATGTATTCTCTAAGTTGGAAAGATATGGGTGATGATAAAATCACTCTAAAAGAGTTTGAAGAATTAATCTCAACCAGAATAATTTTATTAGAAGAAAAGATATACGATAAAGTTCATTTAATTAAGGGTTTATTAAAATTAGCTTCTCCTGATGAGAGTCAATTTAAAAATAATCCTCTTTATGTGGCTGATAAAACTTTACGTTATATTGCTAATGTTAACTATGAGAATGAAAAAATTAAAAGACTCACTATATTAGTTAATTACATTACCGAAAATCACTATATAATTAAGGACGAGGAATATTTCAGAAATCATCCTATTGATGATCAATTTTATCAAGAGGCTTTAGAATTTAAAAATTCTAAGGAGACTTCTGGGAATGTTCCTCCAAAACCAACACCTAATATTGATAAAAAGAATAGGGAAGTATTATCAATTATGCCTTTAAATGAAAAATTAAAAGAAATTGTCGATCAAAATCAACAAATAGCAGGAATTTTTTTAGTTAATTTACAGTACATTACCGTTGACTACTATAATCCTCAGTTAACAGATTTATCATTCTTTGACAAGTTAAAATATATAGGTAGCACTGGAGAAGCGTTAGAGTTATTTTCAGAACTAGAGCCTACGTCAAAGACATTAAATAAATTTGGTCAGCAAACAAATTCAGGACAATTCAAATTTGCTTTGTACTGGCTTGAACAACGCTCAATAATTATATCTTTTACAGAAATTTATGAAGTCCCTTTTGCTATATGTTATTTAGCAAAGGAAGATCCAGCATTAGGAGTATTTCTTACTCAAGTTCAGAAAAATATTCCAATCATTGAACAAGGTTTGCAGGAAGAATTATAAATAAATTAAATGCTTAAAACAACACATAAATAATACTAAAAAATTTTGATATTTCTTAACAATTAATTTAATCACTAATATTTTATTAAATTAGAAAAAATTATGACAATAATTACAGGTTCATTGGGAGGACAAATAGATATATCTATCTTCTCTCAAAAAAAAGAAGGTAAACGTATAACTATTGATCGTTTAGTTGCTCAAAGTAAAACTAAAAATACCATAGATTATCTAGTTACAACAGAAGATGGTACTCATATTTTAGATACTAAAAAACTAATCACAGAAGTATTAACAGAATGTTATTACGGTAAAGAAGATGAATACGGAGATGAAAAAGATCAAAGAATACTTGCCGCTTGTTTTGGTGTTGCTGCACCTGTAAAAGTAAATCCTGACACTAAGGATTTAGAAGCCACTATTGTTCGTGATGCGATAAATCTAAAGGTTAATCTATCTAAATCTGGTTTACAGAAATGGCTATGTCCTCATTTAGTTGATTCCGAGGGTGAACCAAAATTAACGGATTTACCAGTATCTCTTGTTAATGATATGGAGGCGATCGCTCAAAATATTTTTTTAAGAGAAGATGAATCTACTATCTGCAAAACTCTTTATCAACCGACACAACAAGAAACACAAAATGATAAGCAAGTAAAAGCTGTTTTATTGGTAGCTGGGGGTTTGGGGCAGTTAAAAAGTTGTAAAGACAAAAATACATTAGTAATGGACTCCAGCGAAGGTGGACATGGACGTTTTGCACCGGTGGATGAAATACAGGCAGAGTTATTTCTATATTTACTTAAAAATCGTCCTCCTCTAGAAGATAAAAATGATCTTCCTCCTATCAAGCAACCTATTACTTGGGAGTACGTTTTATCTGAGCCCGGATTGGTAAGAATTTATAATTTTCTTAAAACTTACAAGTATAAAGAAATAACTGAGCCAGAGGATTTAAGGGGAGAATTAAATGAAGATAATAGCAACCCAAAACCTATTATAAAAAAAGCGATTGAGGGGGATCATTGCTGTATTGAAAGTTTAAAAATTTTTGTTAGTATTATGGGGGCAAAAGCGGGAGAATTAGCTTTAACATATATGGCTAAAGATGGAATTTATCTTGGGGGGATAAAAGAAGTTTTTGATAAATTAGTAGATAATAGTCAATTTTCTTTAGAAAATAATACTTTTAGTTTAAAAGAGATTTTTCTCGAAACATTTTTTAACCAAGAGAATAATTTTATAGAGTACACAAAAAAAATACCTGTGTATATTTATCCAATAGAAAATGCGGTTGCTTGGGGTGCAGCGTGGAATATCATTAGCGCAGGATTAATTCCCAGTGGAATTTTTGCTTACAAACGACTTGAAGATCGTAAAAGGATGTAATCTTCTACTCAGTTCTTGCACAGAACATAAATACTAAATAACATTTGAGTCAATTCTATGGGTTGGTTATACTTTTCTTTTGCTGCAGCTTTTTTCGAGTCTCTCCGAGATGTTTTTAGCAAGATTATCACCAATAAAGGGAATCAACCTTTAGACGAGTATCTAGTGGCGTGGGCATTAAGGGCATTTACTCTCATAATTTACCTTCCTTGGTTGTTATTGTCACCCAATCCTATTCCTACCATCGGGAAAGATTTTTGGTGGGCTTTATTAGCCGATGCGACTCTATCAACTATCGGCGGAATCCTCTACATGAAGGCTTTGCGTTTTGGGGATATATCCCTAACCATACCGTTAATAGGTTTTTCGCCCTTATTTTTAGTTATTGCCTCCCCTTTTCTTTTAAATGAGTTTCCTTCAAGAGTTCAATTTTTAGGTATTTTATTAATTTGTTTGGGTGCATATTTTTTGAATTTAAACCCTAAAGAAAACAATTATTTTGCTCCCTTAAAGTCATTAATTACCACTCAATCTTCTCGATTAATCTTAATAGTAGCTTTTCTGTGGGCTTTGACTACTTCTTTTGATAAAATTGGGGAAAAAAATTCCTCACCTTTGTTTTTTTCAGCTTCTCTCTATTTTTGTACCGCCTTAATGTCATTTCCCATAGTGATAGTTTGTTCACCTAATTGGTTATCTAAATTAAAGGCTAATCTCGCTAAATTAACCTTATTAGGTGGCTTAAAAGCCGTTGATATGTGGTGTCATGTTATGGCGATCGCATCCACTGTAGCGGCAAACTCAGTGGCAGTAAAACAAAGCAGTTTATTGATGAGTGTGGGATATGGCTATTTCCTCTTTCACGAAAAAAACATTAAGCAAAGGTTTTTGGGTTGTCTAATTATAGTGATTGGTGTTTGTTTATTAAGTATTTTTAGTATATCACAACAATATAGAAATTGATTTTCTCAGTTTTGTTTATTAGGTATGAATATAAGTCATGCAATATCTCAGTTTAAAACTATTATCTTTAGCATAAAAAAGGGATATTGGTTGTTATTTAAAGATTACCAAAATCCCTATTAATTAGCTCAATTTTATCATCAACAATGGAGTATTAAAAACTATAGTAATTTCAATTAAAGTTGAGACAATTTTAAAAAATTATAGGGCGAGGCACCGTCCACTAATCATGATATTTGATGATTTTTAATGTTATTAAACAGTTTCATTCTTATTTAAAATGACTATAATATTAATTGAGCTTTTATCTGTCAATAAAAACCTTTAAAAGCGAATAATTTACATTTTAGTAACGTAATTAATTGCCCCTTGTAAACCTGATAATTCATCGGTAACAATTTCAATTGGTACTCGTTTTAAAAGTTCAGGATTAACACGCACTTTAGTATTAAATGCGTTAAGAAATAAGTCTTTTTTCCCCTGGATTAAATCAAGGTTTTTAGCGGCAATTCCTCCGGCAATATATAAACCACCAAAAGGCAATAAATTAACGGCAAAATTACCACAAATTGCTCCGTAAGCCTCAATAAAAACCTCCATGGTTTTCTCTGCTAAAGCGTTGGTTTTTTTGTTGGCAGAAATGGCGATCGCTTCTGGTTGTTGATCCGTAGGTAAAGCACTAATTTTTTCAGCTAGAGACTCAGGAAAATCGGCTTTTAAGACATGGAAAATATCAGCAATACCAGGACCTGAAAGTATAGCTTCTTCGTCCACTGAGAGATGTTTAACTTGCTCTGAAGAAAGATTAAATTTCTCTTGGCAAAGTGCTTGATATTTAGGTCTTAAACTGGTTAAGATGTTATCCTCATCGGTATTGCGACTAGCGTAGTCACCATGTCCGCCTTCAGAGGGGAATACAAGGAATTTACCGCCTACGGGGATACAAAAACATTTACCTAAACCAGTCCCTGCACCGATGATAGCGATCGGAGACGACACACTATAATTGCCTGTTTGTAAGGTGAAAGTTGCTAATTTATTTTTATCAAAAGCAATATTGTAACCTAAAGCGACAAAATCATTGATTAAAGTAACTTCAAACCCTAATTCTTGGGAGAGAGTTTCTTGATTCAATTCTTGCCATCCTACATTGGTTAGGTTACATTTACCATCAATAACAGCACCGGCTAAAGCAAAACAACCCTTGATAGGTAATTGTTGATCTTTGACAAAATCTTTAGCAATAGCCGATAAACTAGGGTAATCTTGAGTTTTGTAGATATGCTGTTTGATAACTGTAGATGTGCTATCAACAAGGCAGATTTGAGTATTTGTACCACCGACATCTGCCGCTAAATAATGAATTTCTGTGTTTTCGCTCATGGGTTTAAAATTCCTAAACAATATAAAAAAGATGTGATTAAAACCAATAGCAAATTAAGTAATCAATGGTAATTAAACTTAATTGACTTTGTTGATGCTATTTTGATCACCTTAACTGATAATTTCAGCAAAAGATGATCAATTTGTTTTGTTCATTAAAAAACTGCCTTATAACCAAGAAAAATAGTGAATATAGTATTCAATAGAACTTAAGACTCAGAATCATAAGTTAATTAAGGTTAATAGTTTATTTTCTTTGGTTAAACTTATATTTACTTAAAATTAAGCGGTAACAGATAAATGACGATCGACAATGAGATAATTAATTGTAGTTCTGATGCCAATCTTGACATGATCTTCAAGGTGCATTATTTCCTCAAATAAAGTTGCTAAACTATTAAAAGATTGACTTGTAGCAATATCAGACCATGTTGTTTTCTGGTGCATAGCACTAAAAGCATGACCAAGAACAGAACCTATAGCGTGTTTTAAGAGTTTAGCTTCTCTACTACCAAGTTTTTTGAGTTTTTCGATACTGTCAAAAACCAAATCGACAGCACCACCGATAATATATTTACCCACAAGAGCGTTTTTCAAACTGTTACCAAGAATTCTCGCTTCTCTATCTAAAGTTTTGAGTATGCGAATCAAGAAATCCTTAGCCTGTTGAGCTTTATTGTCAAAAAATTCCATAGTAATAATTTATCCTTTAACTAGATGTCACAAGATAAATTAGGAGTAAAAATCTAGAATTTTGTAGAAATTGAAGAAAAAATATTTTTAGTGCAGGTGAGTGACAATAATTAACCAACTAACAAATGGTCAAAAATCAGTAATATCAAGGCTTTTCCGTTTTGCATTCTGCATTCTTAATTCTGTATTCCTGCTCTAGTTAAGTAGCCCCACTTAATTAAATGTAAAATAGACTGGTTTAGTAGTGAGGGCTTCAGCCCTTATTTCAAGAACGTTTTAAACACCATTAGGGGTAACTACGAACTTTCTTTTATTTAATTTGATCTGCTTATCAGTTAATCATTAGTCAGAAAATATACTCAAAGATAAACTAAGATGATTATAATTCTTGCTTAATCAGCAATTTACTGAATCGAATTAGGAAAAGAAAAAAAATATGCCATTAACTAAATTACTTGAGAAAATTGTTAATCAATCTAGCGAAATGGAAGCTATTTTCATTGTCA
>NZ_VRZC01000158.1 GCF_016743215.1 Geminocystis sp. GBBB08 | reverse complement strand
CATTTGTCTTTTACTGTTATAGGCATCACGAATGTTAATCTATTTACTATATTCTTTCATCTGTACTATTAACTTAAATTAATTTTCTCTAGGGCTTTTAATAGTACATCCAGAGTGTATTGTTAAAATATGCAAGATCGAAAAATAATTGATGGTTAATAATCATAATTATTAATTAACACCTTTATCTTCTCATCTCCTAATCTTGTAGTTTTCTAATCTTTTCTCTATTTTATCATCCCCAGCACCAGCATTTTACTTACAAATTACTGAAAATAACTGAATTAATTGCAGTAAAATATACTTAAAATTTATCAATAAAAAACTATGACTACTCATTTTATAACCGCAGAAATCAACTTACAAGAAAATCCCCTTAAATTAAAACAAGAAATTGAACAAAAATTAAACACTGAAGGTAAACCATTACGTTGGGCGGTTACTGATATTGATGAAAAGAAGCAAAAAGCAAAAGTAGAAGCAATTGTAACTAAGTAGAATCTACTAAAAAAGTTTTATGACGAGGGTAAGCAAATGGTTAATAAGTAATAGTTTTACCTAAAATTAGGACAAATCATCTTTAAATATAAGTAATTTTGTTTACAATTGTAAAGAAATGATTGAATAAAATTAATGAGGATTACCCTGATGATAAATATGGTGCAAGTTGTTTGATTTTTAGGTTTACTAAAGCCAAACGCCTTTTACATATTCATTGTAGTTATCTTACTCGCCCTCTAATAAAAATTATTACCCTATATCAACCCGATTTTCAACGATGGATTGACTATAAAATTAGGAGAAATATCAGTGAAGAATAGTTACTCTCAAGAAACATTTATCCATACTCTTGTTATTTATACTAACGATTCATACAAACTCCTGTTTATGAATTTGCATCTGTTTAACCAAATTGACGAAAGAAATCTCATTCTCTTCTATGACACAAAAACCTTATTCTGCTGTTTTAATTATCCCTACTGGTATCGGCGCTTCCATCGGCGGTTATGCAGGAGATGCTTTACCAGTGGCTAGGGCAATGGCTCAAATTTGCGATCGCCTTATTACCCATCCGAATGTGATGAATGGGGCTAGTTTATATTGGTCACATAATAATATTGATTATGTAGAAGGATACGCATTAGATAAATTTGCGGCGGGAGAATGGGGTTTAGAATCAGTAACTCAAAATAAAATTGGCTTAATCTTAGATAAAGGTATCGAAACGGAATTAAGATATAGACATTTACAAGCTACTGACGCAGTAAGAACAACTTTAGGTATAAACGTAAGTGATTATACTATCACTGATCACCCCTTAAATGTAGAGTTAAGAATTGCCGAAAGTGGTGCTAGTTGGGGTACAATAGGTAATCCTGATAGTTTATTACGAGCAGGAGAAAAATTACTCAAACAGGCCAAAGTTAATGCTTTAGCGGTAGTAGCTAGATTTCCAGACGACACTGATACTAAAGCCTTACAGGATTATCGTTACGGAAACGGAGTGGATGTGTTAGCAGGTGCGGAGGCAGTAATATCCCATCTCTTAGTTAGAGAATTTCAGATACCCTGCGCTCATGCACCAGCTTTGTCCCCTCTACCCTTAGATATTAGTATATCACCTAGAGCGACTGCTGAGGAACTTGGATATACTTTTTTACCATGTGTGTTGGTAGGATTAAGTAAAGCACCTCAATTTACTCTAAAAAAAAATTATCATAGTCTTTGGGCTGAGGATGTAGATAGTTTAGTTATACCTGCCAATGCCTGTGGTGGTAGTGCTATGTTGAGTTTTAGTGCTTTAAATACACAAATTATTGCAGTAGAAAATAACGAAACAGTCTTAAATATACCTCCTGAATTTTTAGGAATTAAAGCGATTAAAGTCAAATCATATTTAGAAGCCTTAGGAGTAATTATCACCCATCGTGCTGGTATTCGTTATGAGGCACTAAATCCACAAATAAAACCCCTTTATCAAATTAAGAATTAAATGATGTGAGGGAAGACAACTTAAATAAATTTAGGAACAAGGTGATCACTTCTTTATCTTGTCCTATCTTACAATAAATTAGCAATCGAATTAGCGGCGGCTTCTCCTGTGCGTATTGCGCCATCAAAGAAACCAGCCCAACGTTCAGCCATTTCTGTTCCAGCCCAATAAATACGCCCTACAGGAGTGATTAGTGCTTGTCCAAAAGTAGTCCATACCCCCGGAGGCATAAAACCAGCATATCCGCCTCCTACCCATTGCTCTGCAGGCCAATCCACTTCATCGTAAGTAGCCGGTGATAAAGCTTCCTCCCCAAAATAATTAGCTAGATCGGAAAGTACTCCTGAACGTCGTTCGACTTGGCTCATTACACACCATTTTTTATATCGATCGCCAACCACAAAAGTAGCAATAACCCCTACTCCCGTTTCGGGATCGGAACTATCAGCACATAATTCAATCCATTGACAATTACCTAAACCAATTCCAGCTAAACCTTTTTCTCGCCAGAAAGGTCGATCGTAGGAAATCAACAATTTAGCACAAGTACCCATTGGTACTCTTTGAGTAAGTTGTTGACGTAAAGACGGCATGGGAGGGTTATAAGTGATTCTTCCTGCTAAATGAGGAGGCATGGCAACTACTGCATATTTTCCTGAATATTTTGCCTTAGTGGTGTGAACTTCTACCCCGTCATCATCATGGTTAATATGTATAACTGGTTCGCCGATACGGATATGATCATCGCCCAATTCTTCCACAATTTTAGCAGGAATTTGCCCCGCCCCACCGTGAAGAAGTTCGGCTTCGGGATGTTCTCCTTGAGAGGCAGATTTATGTCCCCAAAGAAGGTGTAATAGGGATACTTCACCCGGTTCAGTCGGACCTAAAAAACCCACTGCACGGCACATATAAGAAAAATACCATTTTCCAAAATCCGTGTGAGTATTTTCTTCAATCCATTGGGCAAAAGTTCGATCGTCTAATGCTTTATAATCATTATTGCCAAAGGGGTAAGTCTCAGGTAAACTTTGAGCAAGACTATCAAAAGATTCCCATGCTTTTATCGCATCGTTCCATTCTTCTTCACTAACGTTAGGGGCTTCTCCTTCATAAAAACCTTGAAAAAACCCGTCAAATTCATGACGTTGTCCGTTAAATAAAAGAACTTTTTTTCCTTCTGAGAAAGTCGGAAAACGACGAATATTATACTCATCTAACAAAGCCAGAAAACGATCCTGAGTAGGCCCTACCCATTGTCCACCTCGATCGATCCATTGTCCAGAGGGCAAATATTCGCCATACATTCGACCACCAATACGATTTTGCGCTTCAATTACCAAAACTCTATAACCGAGACGAGAAAGGTTTCGAGCCGCTACCAATCCTGATAATCCCGAACCAGCAACAATACAATCATAAATATTAGACATGATTTTTAGTAAATCTTTTTTGAGCAGATCAGTCAAATAATAATAAGAAATACAATCTATAAATTTAAGTTTTTACATTTCTTAATATGTTTTTGTGTTTTGAACATGAACAACTTAGTATTGTTATTTTAGAATTTTTAATTTAACATAAACGCTATAAACGCTACAAGTAACTTAAATACTGATATTGTCAGACTTTTCTCAAATCATTATTTTACATCAAAAAATGATATTGACATTTTCTAAAGTAAGTGTTATCTTAAATTTATGGATTTAGAAAGATTAGAAAACAACCATCAAGAATGGTTAATCGATGAATTTGTGGAGGTAGCAAATCAATTATTACCTCTCTATCTTCCTGATATTAAGGGTAATAGCAAAGTTAAAGAAGAAATTAACACTCGTCTAGTACGAAGTTACACCAGTCAAAGGTTGATGGATGAGCCTATTCGGCAAAATCGTTATGCTTTTTATCGTTATCGTCATCTTTTACAGTTATTGTTAATTAAGCGTTTACTCAGTGATGGTATCAGCACAACGGCAATTAATGATTTACTTACCTCGAAAACCAATGAGGAGTTAAAAAGTTTATTAATCGGAGGTATTTCTCTTAATCTTACTACCGCCCATCCCCCTTTACAATCTATCCCAAATTCTAGTAATTCCGCTTTGGATTTTCTCACAGATTTAAAAGGAAAAAGAAGTCGATGCCAAAGGCACACTGAGCGATCGTCATCCAATGTTAAGTCATCACCTGAACCGAACAAAAATACCATGTCTGCATTAGATGAGACTTATAATCATCAAAATTTATTAGATAAGGAAGAAAATTGGACTCGTTTAAGGATTTTAGATGGTTTAGAGTTACATATCCGTGATGATTTCATTTATCCCAATAGTATCAAAGAGCGAGAGTCTTTAATAGAACTTTTCCGCAATATTTTAAGTAAATTCTTCAAAAGGAGACAGTTATGAGCATTATTAAGCCTCAAGTACAATTTATCTGTTTAAGAGATGCTATTGCTTCTGATAGCGTAACGAATCTCGATTTGATTGTGAGAATCTCTATTCCTGAAATTCCCACTAATCGACAACGCCGGACTCTTAATTTAGGATTGGTAATCGATCGATCGGGTTCAATGGGAGGTGATAAAATCAAGTATGCCCGTCAGGCAGCTATCTATGCAGTGCAACGATTAGCAGAATCAGACAGAATTAGTGTTACCATCTATGATGATCAAATAGAAGTAATTATTCCCTCTCAACAACCTACTGATAAGCAGAATATTATTAATCGAATTAACAGCATCACTCCTCGCAATATGACGGCGTTGTATGATGGTTGGCTAGAGGGGGCGACTCAAGTGAGTAAATATCTGCAACCCCAACATTTAAACCGTGTTATTTTGTTATCTGATGGTTTGGCAAATGTGGGGGAAACGAATCCTGATGTCATTGGTAATGATGTTAATGGTTTAAGTAAACAGGGGGTTAGCACAACCACAATGGGTATCGGTGATGATTTTAATGAGGATTTGATGCAGGGAATGGCTTTATCTGGGGATGGTAATTATTACTTTATCCAAAATCCCGATCAGTTACCAAGTATTTTCAATGCTGAGTTACAGGGGATTATGGCAACCATTGGGCAAAAAGTCAGTTTAGGGATTAATCCTTTCTCTCCTGTGGAATTGGTGGATGTGTTTAATGATTTGGAAAAAACGGAATACGGGCGTTATAAATTACCGAATCTTATCGCAGGAAATCAATTTGATATGGTTTTGCGGTTAAAAATTCCTCCCATGAGGGAATCAGCACCCCTCGTTAAATTCCGATTAGCTTATGATGACAATGAAACCCTGTCAAGAAAAATCTCTCATCATCAGTTACAGTTACCTGTGGTTAACTCCGCCCAGTTGAATAATTATCCTTTTAATGAGGAGGTAAAGGCAAAAGTTGCTCAGTTAATAGCTTCACGGGCAAAAGAGGAGGCAGTAAGAAGCCTTGACAGAGGGGATATTGTGGGTACAAGGGAGCGTTTACAGGAAGCTAAAGAAGAAATGATGGCTTCTGGAGTGTGCTATAGTGCGATCGAGCCAGAAATAGCAGAAATGGATAATTTATTAGAAGATTTGGAAAGAGGAGAGAGTAAATCCATGCGGAAAAATGATCTATTTCAAAATTATAATAAGCGACGTAGTCGTCCATAAAAGGTGCGTACCCGCAGTGTGCCTTTAGCATCGTAGGGGTTTAAATTATTAAGCCCGTGCTATTTGAGAGATTTGTAAAAAAATCTTAATAAATTGCATAAATCTCGAAAATTATCATGATAAATAAGATGCCAATTTAGAGGGGATTATTACCGATGAAAATACCATAATAGACATCCCTGAAGAATAGTATTTGTAAAAGAAGTGCTATTTTGTGGAGGAGGTTCGATCGCACTCTCATCTTTTTAACTTGACATTTCTCCTGATTTATAATCAGTCCATAAAATTGTTAAATCCTTGTTATCTTTATATTTAGATGCGAAATAAATTATTTAAAACGATGAAGTCATTAACAGATTATACAATTATAGTTAAACCTGATGACAACAATACTTTTGTTGCTTATGTTCCAGCTATTAAGGGTTGTCATGCTTGGGGAAAAAGTGAAGAAGAGGCAAGGTTAGAGTTAAATAATGTTTTCTCAATGATTCAAGAAGAATATCTTGAGCAAGGAAAAATATTACCTAATGATGTTGAAATAAAAGTTGTCGCTCATGCCTAGCAAAGTAAAAACGATCGAAAAAGTAGCAAAAAAATTAGGTTTTCAAAAAGTTCGTCAAAAAGGTAGTCATGCCCGTTGGCAACATATTGACGGAAGATCAACTACAATTCCTATTCATGGCAACGCAGAAATTGGCAGTTGGTTGTTTAAGGAAATTTTAAGTCAGTTAGGTATTACAGAGGAAGAGTTTAACGAACTTAAATAAACTTTACCAAAAGATGATTACTTATTTCTCTCGATCGCTCGATCGACTTTTGGGGATGAGGTTCGCACTGCGTAGCAGATCCCTTCGGGATCGAATTGCTAAACTAAAATAGTATTAATAATAGAGTGTCACTTATGGAAAAATTGCTCATAAATAATAACCAAGAAGATTTAATCGAATTAATCAAATCAGTCAATGAAGAAAATAAAATCTATGAATTAGAAGGAATTAATGCTTCGGCGGTGTTAATCTCTCAAAAAGATTATGAAAGTTTACAAGAAACGATCGAGCTATTGTCAATTTCAGGACTCAGAGAAAGTTTACAACGCTCCCTTGAACAAATATCTAATCAGGAAACTTACTCTTTAGATGATGTATTGGGAGATATTGATTGATGGTTTATCAAATAAGATTTACCAAAGAAGCCAAAAAAGATGTCGCTCAACTTACCCAAAAACAGAAAGAAAAACTCAAAAAAATTATTCAAGAAATAATAAGTATTAGTCCTTATGGTGGTAAAAAACTGCTCGGAGATCTTAGTGGATTCTACTCTATACGTTTAAGTTACAAAGACAGAATTCTTTATACTATTGACGAGCCTCAAAAACTAATTTATATTCATCGTGCAAAAACTCATTATGGAGATTAATCCTAGTCAATAATGATTTAAAACTGCGTGGAGGCGGATAATCCTTATAATCCAGTATTACGCACCTATAAACTTAAAAGAACATTATCAGGAGCTTGGGCTTGTACCGTTGAATATGATTATTGTCGTATTGTGTTTTGTTTTGAGCGTAATCAATAAACTTTAGAAGAGGAAATCAATTTAATTGATATTGGTACTCATGATGAGGTTTATTAGTTACGATATTCTTGTCTCCATGAATAATTATTCCTCTTGATGAATATATTTTTATTGCTTTTCCCATATTTTATCGGAAATAGCACAAATATAGTATTTTTCTAAAAATATATTTATTAAGTATTATCCCACAACTCCACTTCGTGATCGACTTTTGTGATAGGAGTTCGATTTTGTGGGGAAGGTTCGATCGCCTCTATAACTCAGACAAAAAAGTTAGAATAAAATAATCATAAGTAGTCACAATTATTAATTATGAAAAGTGTCGAATATTTAACTGATATAAATGGGAACAAAAAAGCGGTAGTTATTCCCATCGAAATATGGGAAAAAATAATCCCCAATGAGATAAATAATGATGATAAATTACCTGAATATATAGACAATTCTTGTTTAAATCAAGCAATGGAAGAAGCAAAATTAACTCCTTTACTAGATGCTGAAAATGCTTTGAAATTTCAAGAGAACAAAATAGCAAAACCGGGATTACATTTAGGGGCAATTTCTATGGCTGAGGATTTTGATGAGCCTTTATCTGATAGTTTTTGGTTAGGGTAAGAATCATGAAGTTATTACTTGATACCCATACTTTTATTTGGTGGGATAGTAGTCCTAATAATTTATCATCCACAGTAATGGAGTTATTAACTAATTCTAATAACTTAAAAATTTTGAGTGTGGCTACGATTTGGGAAATGCAAATAAAATCTAGTTTAGGAAAACTTAACCTAAAATTATCTCTTGAGGAGATTGTTAAAAGCCAAGTAAGAGAAAATAATTTTCAACTATTATCTATTTTCAATAATCATGTTTTATATTTAGATAATTTACCTCTTTATCATAAAGATCCTTTTGACAGAATTTTGATAGCTCAAGCTAATTGTGAAAATGCTACTTTAATTAGTATGGAGAACTGATTTAAGTACAACAAAACTTCGTCAAAAAAAAGTTTGATCGTACTAAGTAAGATCTTCGGGACTTCATCAATGAATTTTTAAAATTTACACCACAATACTGCATAATTTGCATTTTTGACACTGATAGATAATATAGAAGGAAAAATACTATCTCTATCAAAAATACTTGTATTACTATAAGTTTTAGTGTAGATAATATCCATAATAAATTAAAAGTCTAAATAACAATACTTTTATGACTGAATCTAATCTCAAAAAAACATGGTTGGCTTTGTCTTCCGAAGCCATCGAAGGTGATATATTAACTCAATTTATTATTCCTGCCTTATTACCATCATGGAATTTTGAAGGTAATGAATTTTGCATAGAATATCTTACTGGAAAAGGAGGAGATAAAGTCGATTTAGCCCTCAGAAAAAACACGAATAATGATAATTTTGCTCATAGTAAAAGTAATGCTTTTTTGATTATCGAATTGAAAAAGAGGATGCTAGATATTTCTTCTGGTAGTAAAGATTATCAGAAAGCGGTAATACAATTAAAGCGTTATTTAGATCCCAGTGCCACTAATTGTAAAACTGTTCGTTGGGCAATTCTAACCAATGGTGATTATATTCAACTTTTCCGCCGTCATGATAAAGTTGTTTATCCTTATACAGAAAATATCCTGTTAACTCCTGATAATATTGATGAGAAAATAGCTTTAATTAAAAAATATATTTATCAACCTGAAAAAGCCTTATCCATTACCTTATATAACAATAAAGGAGGAGTTGGCAAAACTACAACAACCATTAATTTAGCAGGAGTTTTATCATTACCCGCCCCTTTTGGG